>JAUHZW010000108.1 GCA_030425745.1 Actinomycetes bacterium | reverse complement strand
CTGACCACAAGGATACCCCAGGGGGTATCAAGCGTCAACCGCGACACCCTAGGCGCTGGAGCCCTTGCGGAAGATCGCGGCCGTGATCGCGACCAGGATCACCGCGGTCACGATCTGGACCAGAAGGACCAGCCAGAAGCTGTAGTCAGCCGAGTCCGGGCCGAAGCCCATCGCGTTGCCGATGAAGATGCCGGCGAAGGCGCCGACGATGCCGAGCAGAATGGTCATGATGCAGCCGATGGGCTGCATGCTGGGAACGAGGATCCGGGCGATGATGCCGATGATCGTGCCGGCGACGAGCGCGCTGATGATGCCTTCAGGTGTCATGGCCGTCAGCCAACCATCGCCTGCCCCTCAGCGGCAAGCGACACGAGCCGGGAGATCGCACGGAAATACTTCTTCCGGTACCCCCCGCGCAGCATCTCCTCCGAGAACAGCTCATCGACCGGCACGCCAGACGCGACCACCGGGATGTCCCGGTCGTACAGGCGGTCCACGAGCACGACGAGGCGAAGAGCCTGAGCCTGGTCCGTGACGGTCCGGACCCCAGCGAGGGCCAGCAGCGGCACCCCGTCGACAAGGGCCCCGTAGCGCGAGGGGTGCACCGTTGGCAGGTGCGCGAGGAGGTCGTCGAAGTCGTCGCGCTCGGCACCCGGGTGCTCCCGGGCCACTCGGTCGAGGAGCTCGTCACTCAGCGGCATCGGCGCCTCCGGCAGCCCACGGTGCCGGTAGTCCTCACCATCGATCCGAAGGACGTCGAAGTGCGCCGACAGCCCCTGGATCTCCCGCAGGAAGTCCTCAGCCGCGAAGCGCCCCTCGCCGAGCTTGTCGGGCAGGGTGTTCGAGGTCGCCGCCAACAGGACACCGGCCTGCACGAGTTCACCGAGCAGGGTCGACATCAGGACGGTGTCGCCGGGATCGTCGAGCTCGAACTCGTCGATGCAGACGAGGCGGCTGCTCGACAGGGCCTCGACCGCGGACCGGAACCCGAGGGCGCCGACCAGGTTGGTGTACTCGACGAAGGTGCCGAAGCGCTTCGGCCCGGGCACGGCGTGCCACAGCGAGGCCAGCAGATGGGTCTTGCCGACCCCGAAACCGCCATCGAGGTAGACACCGGCCCGCGCCTCCGGAGGAGCGGCACGGCGGAAGAAGGAGCGTTTCGTCGGTGCCGGATTCGTCGCCCGATCAGCGAACACGCGCAGGGCCGCGACCGCCGCCGTCTGGGTCGGCTGCGCGGGATCGGGCCGGTAGGAGTCGAAGCTCACGCCCTCGAAGTGCGGCGGCGGGACGAAGTCCTCGAGGATGCGCCCCACGTCCAGGGTCGGGTGGCGCGAGGTCAGGGACACGTCGGCGAGCCTATTCATGCGACGATCACCCCGTGCACCGCGTCCACCCCGTTCCCCGCGCCGAGCAGTCGCCTCCTGAGCCCGGGATGCGAGACGACGCTCCGTTCACCGCTACTGAGCTGGACGACGATGCCCTCGCCACCGCGTACCGGGTGCCGGATCGCGACCGGTGGACACGCGATTTCTGGGTGCGGGTCAACTTCGTCATGTCCCTCGACGGTGCGATCGTCGGCGCCGAGGGCCTCTCGAAGTCCCTCGGCACAGACGCCGACACCCGCGTGTTCCGGCTCGCGCGCCGCATGAGTGACGTCATCCTCGTGGGGGCCGGCACCCTGCGGATGGAGGACTACCGCCCCTCCCCCCGACCCCTCGCCATCGTCACCCGCCGACTCGATCTCGATCCGGGCCTCCGGGTGTTCGCGGAGCGCGGCCCGGAGCACGTGCGCCCGTTCGTCATGACCACCTCGCGCGCCATGGACGACGCGCCCGAGTGGCTGCGCGACCAGGCGGAACTGCTGGACTGCGGAGCGGACGACGTCGACCTCCATCGCGCGCTCGACCACCTCACCGCGCGGGGCCTGACGCACATGCTGTGCGAGGGCGGCCCAGCCCTGCTCACGCACCTGCTCGAGGCCGAACTCGTCGACGAACTCCTCCTCACCATCGTTCCGACGCTGGTCGGGTCCGACGAGCATCTGGTTCGCCGGGCCGGTGGATTCAGCCCACCCGTACGCCTGCAGCTCACCCAGGTGCTGGAGGACGACGGGACCGTCCTCACCCGCTACAGCACCCGGAACCGCATGGCGCCATGACGACTCAAGATCGCATCATGCGATGGCGGTGGCTGTGGATCCCGATCGCCTTCCTCATCACGACGGCCGGGTGGGCGGTGTCCAGTCCCGTGGGCTCCGCACCCGACGACGACTTCCATCTCGCGTCCATCTGGTGCTCAGCCGGCTCCCCCTTCTGTGAGGAGGGCACCAACCCGGCCGCGCGTGACGTGCCGCGCAATGTGGCCCAGGCGGCCGACTGCTACCGCTACGACTCATCGGTGACGGCGGCCTGCACCCTCGCCACAGCCGCCGACGCGTCGCTCGTCCCGGTGACCCATGTGAACCAGGTCGAGTCGCTCTACCCCACGGGCTACTACCGAGTGATGTCCCTGATGGTGTCCGATGACGTCGAGCGCTCGGTGCTGCTCATGCGCCTCGCGAACGCCCTCCTCGTGAGCGTTCTGCTGGCACTGCTCCTGCGCACCGCCCCGGCGGGGATCGGCTTCGCGACCTCGGCAGCACTCGCCATCACGTTCGTTCCCCTGGGCCTGTTCGTCGTGGGATCCACCAACCCGAGCGCCTGGGCCGTGCCGGGGCTGCTGCTGTTCTGGGGATACGCGCTGAGTCTGCTGCGCCGAGGTGACTGGCGTTCCCGCCGGACCTGGCTCCTCGCTGCGGGCACCGTGATCACGGGGCTGATGACCATCACCGCCCGCGTCGACTCCGCGGCCTACCTCGTGGTGGCCGTCCTCGTCGTGGGCACCCTGACCGGCCCACACCTTCTGCGTCGCAACCTGTGGTCGAGCAGTCTCGTCGCCGTTCTCGGCCTCATCGGGGCAGTCACCTACCTGACCTTCGAGACACCCGGCGGCGGCGGTGGCGAGGCCACGATGGGCACCGCCGATCGTGGCCTGGGCCTCCTGCTGACCAACGCCGCCTACCTGCCCGTCCTCATCCAAGGTGCGGTGGGCGGCCTGCCGCTGGGCTGGACCGACACCGTCATGCCTCCCTTCGTGCCGATCGCCGGCACGCTGACCCTGGGCGCCGCCGTGTGGGCAGGGCTCAGCCGCATCTGGCTCAGCAAGACGGTGGCGCTGGTCATCGCCGTCAGCGGACTGATCCTCATCCCGCTGTGGTTCCTGCAGAAGGAGGGGCTCGGCGTGGGAGACGTGGTCCAGCCCCGCTATCTGTTGCCGCTGCTCGCGATCACCGTCGCCACCCTGCTCGTCGACCGACGACCCACGGACCTCCTGCCCTGGCCACGGCCACCGGCCTGGACCCTGGCGATCCTGCTCGGCGGATCGGCAGCACTCGCCTTCTGGGCCAACGAGCATCGCTACTCCTACGGCCCCGAGGCGGGCCTGTTCGACATCCGCGCTGATCCCGTGTGGCTCGGCCCCACACAGATCAGCCCGGTGCTGCTCGCCCTCCTCGTCGGGGCGACTTCGCTGGTCTGGACCATCGGCTCCCTCGTTCCGCCCCGCACCCCCTCGCGCGGCCTCTCCGGCGCCGGACAGTCCGGCGGATAGGGTCGCCGCATGAGCATCGCCGCCCTCGTCTTCTGGACCATCGCCGTCGTGCTGCTCGTCTTCGGCGTCGTGTTCGCCCTGATGGGGCAGAACGCCGAGCGCGGCTACTGGTCCCAGCGTGACCCCTCCGGCAATCCGATGAAGGAGGCCACCCGCCTGATGACGGTCGCGAAGCGCGCAGGCCACTACGCAGCCGGTGAGTATCGCGCTCCCCTCCGGATCATGGGCATCGGCGTTCTCGTCATCGAGCTCGCCATCGGGTTCGGTGTCATCGCCCTGCTCGTCACGCTCTTCACCTGAGCGCGGTACCGGCCACACGCTTCAGCGCAGTGCCCACAGGGCCACGGCCGATGCCGCGGCGACATTGAGCGAGTCCACTCCCCCGGCCATCGGGATGCGCACATGCACGTCGGCGGCATCGAGCGCGGGCTCGGTGATGCCGTCGCCCTCAGTGCCGAGCACCAGTGCCACCGGCCCACGCGGACTGAACTCGTCCAGCGGCACGGCCTGATCGCTCAGCGCCAGCGCTGCCACCGTGAATCCCCGATCCCTCAGGTCGGCCACGCCGTCCGGCCAGCTCGCGATCCGGGTCCAGGGCACCTGGAAGACCGTGCCCATCGACACCCGCACGCTGCGGCGGTAGAGCGGGTCCGCGCAGCGTGGGGTGACCAGCACCGCATCGGCTCCCAACGCCGCACACGAGCGGAAGATCGCACCCACGTTGGTGTGGTCGACGATGTCCTCGAGGATGACGACGACCCGAGGGTCACGAGCCGCCAGCAGGTCCGCCACGGAGGGCAGGGGCGGACGGTGCATCGCGGCAAGAGCCCCGCGGTGCACGTTGAACCCGGTGATGCCGTGCAGGATCTCCCGCGACGCCACATAGACCGGCACGTCACCGGACTCGCCAGCACCGACGCTCTCCAGCAGGGGCATCAGCGCATCGAGCCACTTGTCCTCCATCAGGAAGGACCGTGGCCGGTGCGCGGCCTCGAGCGCACGTTCGATCACCGAGGTGCTCTCCGCGATGTAGAGGCCCTTCTCGGGCTCCGACCGTGATCGCAGCGCCACATCGGTGAGCCCCACGTAGTCGGCCAGTCGCGGGTCGTCGACCTCGTCGATCCGGATGATGCTCACGCCGGCGGAGTCCCCAGCGCGCGTCGCACCGCGTCGACGAAGAGTTCCGGCTGCTCCCACGACCCGAAGTGACCGCCGGCCGGCAGCACCTCCCACTCCGTGATGGTCAGGGCCCGCTCGGCCCATGCCCGGGGCCACCGCCGGATGTCGTCCGGGAAGATCGACACCGAGACGGGCACGGTGACGAAGGGCGGATTCGGGTCGGCGGCCTTCTGCCGCGCATGCTCGACGTACAGGCGCATGGCCGACGCGATCGTCCCGGTGGCCCAGTAGATGGTGGCGTTGGCAAGCAGCTGCTCGCGGGACAGGGCCTCCTCGACATCCCCCTCGTACACGGTGAATGAGCGACACATGTCGACCAGCCACGACAACAGGCCGGCGGGTGAGTCGTTCATCGCGAGAGCGTAGGTGTGGGGTCGGTGCGAGTTGATGGACACATGCTCGACGCGCCCGGTGGCGAGGGCGTGGTTCCAGTGATCCAGCGCCTCCTGCTCGAACTCGGTGAGCTCATCGACGTCACCCGGAGCGGGCGGCAGCCCGGTCGGCATCGTCAGGTGCAGTGCGGTCAGCGAGGACTGCCGATCTGACCGCGCGAGGTCGGTGAGGATGTTGGCGCCCCAGTCCCCGCCAGCACCGGCGTAGGAGTCGTAGCCAAGGGACCGCATGAGGTCGTCCAATGCCCGTGAGATGCGACGGCCGTTCCAGCCCTCCTCGGCAGTCGGGCCGGAGAACCCGTAACCGGGGATCGACGGGCACACGACGTGGAAGGCCGGGGCACCCGGCGCCCCGTGGGAGTCCGGGTCCGCCAACGGCCCGATGCAGTCGATGAACTCGATGACCGACCCGGGCCAACCGTGCACGAGCAGCAGCGGCGTCGCGTTGGCCCGCGGAGAGCGTTGGTGGAAGGCATGGATGCGCTGTCCGTCGATCACCGTCTCGATCTGGTCGAAGGCGTTGAGGCGATCCTGCACGGCGTACCAGTCGAAGGTCGTCGCCCACTCCTCGACCAGCCCGCGCAGATACCGCTGGTCGGTGCCGAGCGACCAGCCCACGTCGGTGTAGTCGTCGATCCAGCGGGTGCGCTGGAGACGCTCACGCAGGTCCTCAATGACCTCCGGCTCAACGGCGATACGCGCCGGTTGCGGACTCTCCATGACGGGCATGGCTAGACCTCAGCCCAACTGCCGCACGAGGGCATAGGCCTCACGCGTGGCATAGATCTGACGCCGTGGCGCGAAGGCGTCTCCCAGAACGTGCACCTCCGGCACCCGGTCACGCAGGTCCGTCGCGAGTCCGCCCAGCGGGACTCCCCCGCACGCCAACACCACGGAGTCGACCTCCTCGAGCGCACTGGGCAGCCCGGAGTACACCTTGCGCAACCTCACGACGCCCGGCTCGATTCCCGCGACCTGCTCGGAGAATCGGAACTCCACCCCGTTCTGCTCCAGCCGCGCCATGACCCCACCGATCATGTAGCGGCTCAGCAGGGGGGCCGGACCGGTGGTGGCATAGATGACCGTGACGGCATGGTCGCGTGATGCGAGGTGGTCGGCGACAGCGAGCGGGGGCATGTGGTCGTCCTGGGCGATGACGACGACCCGTCGCCCCACGTCAGCGTCACCGGCCACCACATCGCGGATGTCGTGGACGAAGGGCAGGTCGTCACCCGGGATCCCGGGGCGCCGACGCTCGGTGCCGGTCGCCACGACGACGACGTCGTGCCCGGCACCGACGACAGCGTCGACGTCAGCCCGGGTGGAGAGCCGAACGTCGACCCCGAGGTCACGCACCCGTCGCTCCTGCCAGTCGAGGAACGCACCGAAGGACTCGTAGGTGGGAGCCGCGCTGGCAGTGCGCAGCAGGCCACCGAGGCGATCAGTCGCCTCCCACAACTCCACCGAGTGGCCACTCTCCGCAGCGAGAGCGGCGAACTCCAGTCCCGCCGGGCCACCGCCCACAACGAGCATGCGCTTGGGCTCTGCTGTCGCCACCGGCCACGCCACGGTGCTCTCGGTGCCGGCATGCGGATTGACGGTGCAGGCGAAGGGGGTCTTCTCGACCACGGCGGTGCTGATGCAGTCATTGCACCCGGTGCACGGCCGGATGTCCTCCGGACGGCCCTGCTCGGCCTTGAGGACCCATTCGGAGTCCGCCAGCAGGCCTCGGGCCACACCGACGATGTGCGCATTGCCGTCGGCGATGACCTGCTCGGCCACCTCGGGGGTCGTCACCCTGCCCGCGTAGGCGACCGGCAGGTCAACAGCCCGCACGTACTCTCCCGACAGCTCGGCCCACGCGGCCGGCGGATACACATGCGACTGGACGTAGGAGGGATTGCCCCAGTTGCTGCCGGCGACGAGGCTCAGGTAGTCGATCATGCCGGTC
>JAUHZW010000107.1 GCA_030425745.1 Actinomycetes bacterium | reverse complement strand
GCGCATGGCCGGGTGGCACTTCGTGGTCACCGGCGTGCCTGGGTTGGGTCATGTGGGCGACCGTAGGCCCGACGTCTGACAATGCCGGGCATCGATAGGCTCGTGGTGTGGCCGATTCCCCTCAGATCCCCGATGAGCAGTCCCGGTGGCGCTGTGCCCACTGCGGCAACCTGACCCGGTTCGACATCACCCGCACGACGCGCGTGCGGGAGTTCTGGCACCTCGACATGGCCGGTGAGCCGGCGATCGATGAGCGTGAGGTGCTCGCTGAGACCATCGAGTCGGTCGTGTGCCGCTGGTGCGGCGCGGGCGACCGGGTCGAGATCGTGGCCCGCCCCGCCTTCGGCGGGCCTGCGGATGAGGGGCCAGGCGACGGCGGTCCGTGACCCGGGCCGTTGTCGGACCTGCGCAGTTGTCAGACCCCGGCTCTAGCGTCCGGGACATGATCATCGACTGTGGTACCTGCACTGTTGCCGGCGCGGCCTGCGACGACTGCGTCGTGACGGTCCTGCTCGGCCCGCCCGTGGCCGCTCCCGCGGAGATTCCCACGGCCGCCCCCGCGGACACTCCCGTGGCCGGCTCAGCGGAGATCCCCGACGAGCACGCGGCTGCGGTGGCCGTGCTCGCCGAGACCGGGCTCATCCCGCCGCTGCGGCTCGTCACTCGGGCATCGTGACGCGGATTGCGCGATCCCTCCCTCGACCTGGTGCGCGTGACCTGGGTCATACCTGCTCTGCGTGAGGGAACCGTCGTGGGTGCCCACGCGTCACAGCCGGAACGCTCCCCACCGAGACCCGGAATTGTGGCGCGTCGTCACCAATCTGTTACCTTCGTGTGACCATTCTTGGACACCGGGGTCACGTCGCCAGCGACATGACCGGGCGGCCCGAGTCCGTGAGGGAGGCGAAGTGAGAAGCAGTCACCGGCCGTGGTTCCGCGCGGCAGTGATGACCGTCCTCTCGGGCGCTCTGGTCGTGACCGGCGCCGTCGTGGCCCCCGGGGCCTCCGCCGCCCCCAGCAAGCTCGAGCAGGCCCGCGACCGCGTCCGCACCCTGGAGGCGAAGGCCGAGGCCGCCACCGAGCGCTACAACAAGGCCCGCAACGAGCTGCGGAGTGTGCAGGGAACACTGGACACCCTCAAGGCCAAGGTGAAGCGCGAGCGAGACCAGCTCACCGAGATCCTGAGCTCCGTCGACGACCTCGCCCGGAACACCTACACCAGCGGCGGCATCGACACCTCTCTCCAGGTCCTGCTCGCCGACGACCCGACCGAGTTCCTGGCTCAGGCAGCGGCACTCGATCAGGTGGCGCAGTCGCAGGCCGCCTCCCTGCGCCGGACGCAGACGGCCCGCATCCGACTCGCCCAGAGCGAGGCCGCCGTGAAGGACAAGGAGGCCATCGCGAAGAAGTACCGCAACGAGATGGCTGACGCCAAGTCCGAGGCGGATTCTCGGCTGAACGAGGCCGAGGGCGTCCTGGCCGGACTCGAGGCTGCCGAGCGTCGCCGACTTGCGGCCATCGCGGAGGAGGAGCGGCTGGCCTCGTTGGCCGCCGCCCGGGCCGCGCAGCAGTCCATGAGCGGCGGTGGCTCCTCCTCGGCGGGCGGCGGTGTGCCGCCGGTCAGCGGCCGCGCGGCGGCGGCTGTCCGGTACGCCCTGGCGCAGGTCGGCGACCGCTACGTAGCAGCAGCCGCGGGCCCCAACTCGTTCGACTGCTCGGGCCTGACCATGACCGCCTGGCGTCAGGCGGGTGTGTCCCTGCCCCACTACTCGTACTCGCAGTACAGCAACACCCGGCGCATCCCGCTGAGTCAGGCGCGCCCCGGCGACCTCGTGTTCTACTTCGGCGGCGGTGTCCACCACGTCGGCATGTACATCGGCAACGGCAAGATGGTCCACGCCGCCAACCCCGGTGCCGGTGTGCGCATCGATGCGGTGCTCGGCCCCTGGTACAACCGCTACTTCAGTGGTGTCGGCCGAGTCGTCGGCTAGTCAGCTGCGTCGTCAGCCGATCTCCTGCGACGTCACCCCGCGCCGGCGACGCCATCCCGCAGCTGTGCTGTCAGGAGTACAGGCGCTCCACATCATCGGCGAACTCGTTCATCACGACGTTGCGCTTGAGCTTCAGTGACGGCGTGATCTGACCACCCTCCTCGGTCCAGTCGACCGGGAGGATCGCGAACTTCTTGATGGCCTCGGCGTGCGACACGGCCTTGTTGGCCTCGTCGACAGCCTCCTGGATCGCTGCGTTGAGATCGGGATCGTCGACCATGTCGGCCACGGTCACATTGCCCTTGTTGTTCTGGGCGACCCATGCCGGGAAGGACTCAGGGTCGATGGTGACGAGTGCACCGATGAACGGCTTGGCATCGCCCACGACCATGCACTGGCTCACCAGCCAGTTGGCCCGGAGTCGATCCTCCAGAACGGCGGGAGCGACGTTCTTGCCCGCGGCCGTGACGATGAGCTCCTTCTTGCGGCCGGTGATGCGGATGAAGCCGTCGTCATCGATCTCACCGATGTCACCGGAGTGGAACCAGCCGTCCGGCTCGAGGGCCTCCGATGTCGCGGTCTCGTTGTTCCAGTAGCCGACGAAGATCTGATCGCCGCCCAGCAGCAGCTCGCCGTCCTCGGCGACCTTCGCGCGGGCGCCGGGCACCGGCTGGCCGACGGTGCCGATGCGCAGCGCGTCGGGCCGGTTCACGGTGCTCGCCGCGGTGGTCTCCGTCAGGCCGTAGCCCTCGAGGATGGTGACGTTGATGCCGCGGAAGAAGTGACCCAGCCGCGCACCGAGGGGCGCGCCACCGGAGACCGCCCAGCGCATGTTGCCGCCCATCGCGGTGCGCAGCTTGCTGTACACCAGCTTGTCGAACACCGCGTGCTTGATCTTCAGCATCAGGCCGGGGCCGCCGGAGTCGAGTGACTCGCTGTACTCGATCGCGACGTTGGCGGCCGTCTCGAAGATGTGGCCCTTGCCATCGGCATTCGCCTTCTGCTGAGCGGAGTTGTAGACCTTCTCGAACACGCGCGGCACGGCCAGCAGGAAGGTCGGCTGGAAGGACGCCAGGCCGGGGAGAAGCTGCTTGATGTCGGCCGAGTGACCGAGCCGCACGCCGGCGCGGATGCATCCGAGCTGGATGACCCGGCCGAAGACGTGGGCGATCGGCAGGAACAGCAGGGTCGAGGAGCCGGGGGTCAGGAAGACCTCCGGCAGGCCCCAGACGACCTGGTCGACCTCGAACATGAAGTTCCGATGCGTGAGCGTGCATCCCTTGGGGCGTCCGGTGGTGCCCGAGGTGTAGATGATCGTGGCGATGGACTCCGGGGTCAGCGTCGCGCGGCGGGCCTCGAGCTCCTCGTCGCTGACATCGGCACCCTCGCGCTTGAGCTCGTCCAGCGCGCCATCGTCGAAGACCCACGTGCGGGTGCAGGTCGGGATCTGGTCAGCGACCTCGTCATACGTGCGCCGGTTCTTCTCGCTCTCCACGAAGACGGCGACCGCACCGGAGTCGCTCAGCATCCACTGGATCTGCTCCGCCGACGACGTCTCGTAGACCGGCACGCTGACGCACCCCGCGTACCAGATGGCGAAGTCGACGAGGGTCCACTCGTATCGCGTGCGGCTCATGACTCCGATGCGCTCACCGGCATCGACGCCGTTCGCGATGATGCCCTTGGCGACGGCCCGGACCTCGTCCAGGAACGCCTGCGCGGTCATCCCGACCCAGGTGTCGCCCTCGGGGATCGACAGGGCGACGTTGGACGGATTGGATGCCGCGTTCTCGATGATGTGGTCCACCACGCTGCCGGTGGTGGGGACGGAGACGGCCTCAGGCACGGAGAATTCAGTCCTCATGACCTCACCGTAGTTCAGGGTGACCGGATTGGCAGCCGGATTCGCATGGCATTCTGGCCGAATGGCGAGTGTGACGATCGTGGACGAGGTGGTCGTGGTGGTCCCGCGGGCGGCGCTGCTGCAACTGCTGTCCGACCGGACCCGCTGGGCCACCTGGTGGCCCAGCAGCGACGCCACGTTGATCCGGGAGGTTCCGGACGAGCGGATGGAGTGGTCTCTGACGGGCGCGCTGGTGGGCTCGTCGACCGTCGTGGTGTCGGCCCATGCCGACGGAGTGCTCGTCAGATATGCCCTCGACGCGGATCCGTCGGAACCCGGATCCCGGACCCGACCGCGCCCGTTGAGTGACTCGCCTCATGCACGGAGGGAGTCCCGCGACATCCGTCAACGCCACCAGCTCGCCTGGCGTCGTGCGGTGTGGGCGCTCGCACGTCAGTACGACGACGTCATGCGGGCCCGCGGGTCGGCTGCGCGGGTCGGCTTCTGATCCATGCGGGTCCATGTCACCAGCGACGTCCACGGCGCCGCAGCAGAGCTCAGCAGGGCGGCGCAGGGGTGCGATGCCTTCGTGTGCCTCGGTGACCTGATCTGCTTCCTCGACTACCACGATCCGACGCGCGGCATCTTCGCCGACCTGTTCGGCGCGGACCACGCCGCCGAGTACATCGCTCTGCGGACGGCGAACCGATTCGAGGAGGCCCGCGCGCTCTCCGCGCGTGCCTGGTCCGATCTCGGAGTCGACGGTCAGGAGGGCCGCTGGGGGGTCATGCAGGCCATGGTGCGCGCTCAGTACGAGGAACTGTTCGACGCGATGCCACGCCCGGCACTGCTGACGTACGGCAATGTCGACCTGCCCGACCTCTGGCCGGACTTCCTCGCTGAAGGGCATCGGGTGCTCGACGGTCAGGTCGTCGAGGTGGAGGGCCTGCGGTGGGGCTTCGTCGGCGGGGGCCTGCCCAGCCCCATGCGGACACCGTTCGAGGTGCCGACTGAGGTCTATGCCGACAAGGTCGCGGCGCTCGGTCCGGTCGACGTGCTCTTCACCCACATCCCGCCCGCTCTGCCCGAGCTCACCTATGACGTCGAGGCCAGGCGCTTCGAGATCGGCAGCTCGGCTCTGTTGGACTACGTGCGCGAGCATCAGCCCCGCTATCACCTCTTCGGCCACATCCACCAGCCTCTGGCGTCGCGTATGCGCATCGGCCGTACCGAGTGCATCAACGTCGGCCACTTCCAGGGGACCGGACTGCCGTTCGTGCTGGACCTGCCGTGACCGCCACCGTGAGCGAGTAGCCTGCAGCCATGGCTGATCAGACCGAGTCCAGCATCGTCATCGATGCCTCGCCCGCCGCCGTCATGGCGGTCATCGCCGACCTCGCCGCCTACCCCGACTGGAGCGACGGCATCACCCAGGTCACCGTGCTCGCCGTCTACGAGGACGACAATCGACCGGCCGACGCGCGGTTCGTCCTGGACTCCGGCGCCATCAAGGACACCTACGAACTCGAGTACGACTGGGACGATGACCGATCCGTCTCCTGGACCCTCACCAAGGGCGACATGCTGACGGCGATGGACGGCAGCTACGAGCTCAAGGACAACGGCGACGGCACCACCACCGTCCACTACCGGCTCTCGGTCGACGTCAAGATCCCGATGATCGGAATGATCAAGCGCAAGGCAGAGCGTGTCATCGTCGACACTGCCCTGAAGGGCCTGAAGAAGCGCGTGGAGTCCGGCGCTGCCTGAGCCTGAGCCTGGTGACCGGGGCGCGACGATGCTGCACACCCACGCGAGGAGGCCTCCTCGATGACCCGCATCATCCTGCTGGCCGGCAATGGTGGGGCGGGCACCTCGACGATGGTGCGTGCCACGGCCGAGGCTGCTGCAGCACCGGGAGTCTCGGTGCGGGTCATCGATGCTGCCGACCCGGGCCTGCTTCCCTCGGCTCAGCTGCGCGAGCTGGTCTCCGCGACCATCGGCTCGATGGCGGTGCAGGCAGGGGCCGAGCGACTGATCCCCCAGGCCTGGGAGTCGCTCGCCGGGGCCCGCCACCTCGCGGCGCTGGACGGCATCCGCCGCGCTTCGATCGAGGATGATCTGGTCGTCGTCGATGCCGGCTCCCTTGTCAGCCTGCGTGACCTGCTGAACCTGCCAGGAGTGCTGCTGCGTCTGCTCGATGCGAGCCTGACCCCGCGGACGGCGATGGCGCGCACCGCGGACGGGGCCCTGTTCGACGCGCTGTCCGAGGCGAGACTGCAGGTGCTCCATCTGGGCTCGCTGCTCGGCTCCAGCGACACGACCGTGCGGTTGGTCGCGCGCTCCACCGACGATGCGATCGCCCAGGTCGCGACGGCCGCGGCCTCGGCCGGTCTGCTGGGAGTGGCGGTCGACGGTGTCGTTCTGCCGCGTTTTCCTCGGAGAAAGGACGGGGCGCCCGATGCCGTCCGCCGCCAGGCGCAGCGCGCGGAATCGGCTCTGCGCCAGACCATGGCACCCGTGCCGGTATGGCGCTCGTTCACCCGACCGCGACCCGCCCCCAAGGGATGTTCGGTCCTCGACCGCCTCGCTGTCGACACCGTTCTGGTGCCCGCCGACGAGCCGACCCCGGCCGGCGGCGGATTCCGATGGGACCTGTCGATGCCACCTGTGCTGCGTGACCGAGTCCGCGTGGGAGTGCAGGCCGGCTCGCTCGTGCTCGAGACCGATGGGGTCCACCGATGGGTGGAGCTTCCCTCAGTGCTTCGGCGCTGCTCGCCAGTCGACTGGGAGCGCACCGAAGCCGGCATCGTGACCCACTGGATTCCGGACGCTGCGGTATGGCCCAGCGGTGCCAGAGAGGACGGCGCGGATGTCTGACCCATGGTGGTACTCCGGCCCACCGGGTGACCCGGCCGCCGATGGACCTGCACCCGAGCCCGACCCGGAACCGCACACCGGGCCGGGGCCTGGGCCGGGATCCGGGCCGGGATCTGAGCCGGAAGCCGAGATGATCGACTGGACGGGCCTGCTCACCGGTGCTGCCCGGATGGTCGACTGGGCCCGCGGCGCGGTTCTCGACCCGCACGCCGAGCATCGGGACCCCGCCGATCATCCCGACTGCGTCATCTGCCGCACCTTCGCCATCGTGGGCGAGCAGTCCGGCATGTCACCGCGGGGAGAGGGGGCGTCGACGGCGGCCCGCGGGAATGCGGGGCCCGGTGTCGCGGAGGCTGACGAGCCTGAGCCGATCCGCTGGATCCCCCTGAGGCAGGGCTAGGCTCGCGCCATGTCATCGCCCACCTCGACACTCGCCATCGGTGTCGATATCGGTGGCACCAAGATCCTCGCCGGCACGGTCACCGCCGATGGCGAGATCATCGCGTCCGCT
>JAUHZW010000106.1 GCA_030425745.1 Actinomycetes bacterium | reverse complement strand
ACGGTTCGACGACGTGGTCCTGAGCGCTGCGGAACAGCAGCATCGGCTGGGTGACCCGGGGCAGGTCCGTCTTGACCTCACGCCACATCTGCTGCAGGGAGTGCGCCGCCTTGAGCGGGATGCGGTCGTAGGCGCCCTCGTCCTGATCGGGCTTGGCGATGTCATTGGAGATCCCCGGGAACCCGCCGATCACCCGATGCAGGACGGGCAGGAGGAAGCGATCGATCCGCTCGGTGTGCACGGCCGGATTGACCAGGACGATGCCGGAGATGGCGTCACCGTGCTGCTGCGCGAGCCGGAGGGTGAGCGAGCCGCCCATCGACAGTCCCATCACCACCACCTGCGAGCAGGTCTCCTGCAGGGAGCGCAGCGACCGCTCCGCCTCGTGGTACCAGTCCTGCCAGGTGGTCAGGTTCATGTCCTGCCAGCGGGTCCCGTGTCCGGGCAGGAGGGGCACAGAGACCGACCAGCCCTGCTCAGCCATCGCCCGACCCCACGGGGTGACCGACTTCGGCGACCCGGTGAAGCCGTGCAGGACGAGGACCCCGGTCTGGTCACCCTCGGAGGTCCACGGCTCGCTGCCGGGAATGCGCCTGGCGGGATTCGATGACATCGGTGGATCTCCTGTCATGCCGGTTGCTGGGGTGCCGCACGTGGAGGGCCGCGCGCCACTAGTCTGCCACCAAGGAGGAAGGACGCCGTTGCTGTACTGGATTCTCAAGCACGTGCTGGTGGGGCCGTGGCTCCGGGTGCTCTTCCGTCCCTGGGTCGAGGGGCTGGAGAACGTTCCGCAGCATGGCCCGGCCATCTTCGCGTCGAACCACCTGTCCTTCTCCGACTCCTTCTTCCTCCCGCTCGTCGTGCCGCGTCACATCACCTTCCTCGCGAAGAGCGACTACTTCACCGGCACGGGGATCAAAGGTCGGCTGACAAAGTGGTTCTTCGCCGGTGTCGGCCAGGTTCCGGTGGACCGATCGGGTGGCCGTGCCTCCGAGGCGGCCCTGCGCACCGGCCTGCGGATCCTGGGGGAGGGCAGCCTGCTGGGCATCTATCCCGAGGGCACCCGGTCCCCGAACGGCACCCTCTACCGCGGCAAGACCGGCGTCGCCCGCATGGCCATGGAGGCCAAGGTGCCGATCATTCCGGTGGCCATGGTCAACACCTACGAGATCCAGCCGCCCGGGCAGGTCCGACCGAGTCTGCGCCGCGTCGGGGTGCGGATCGGGCGGCCCCTGGACTTCTCCCGATACGAGGGCCTTGAGAACGATCGCTTCGTGCTCCGGTCGATCACCGATGAGGTCATGTACGAGCTGATGTCCCTCTCCGGCCAGGAGTACGTCGACATGTATGCCACCCGGGCCAAGGAGCTCATCGCCGAGGGATCCCCGGTCGACTCGCGTTCGATGGTCCCGGGGTCCGGCGACTAGTACCGGGTCTGGCCGGCGCGCAGCGCGCGGCGCCGGTAGAGCGGCCGCGCCGCAGCCTCAATCGCCACGGCGATGCCCGCGGCGAGCAGCGTGAACCCCACACGAGCCTCTGCCGTGTCGATGACGGATCGGCCGAGGCCCTCCAGCAGCACCACTCCGGGGGTCAGTGCCACGACGTACTGCCAGTAGGGCCGATCGGTCGTGGTGCGCACGGTCAGCGCCACGATGATCGCGATCGCAGCGATCACATACAGGGCGACGGGCAGGTCCTGGAGCAGCGCGTAGAGCACCATTGCCAGGACGACGCCGCCCACGGTGCCCAGCGCCCGCTCGATGGTCAGCTTCCACGCATCCTGCAGGTAGGGCTGCAGGATGATCAGGAAGGTCATGAGGAACCATCCGCCGCCGTGACCGAGGTCGAGGGAGACGACGAAGAATCCGCTGACGCCCAGCACGACAGCGAGGGTGGCGGAGAAGGCCCAGACCCGGGCCCGTGACGCGGGATCGCCCGGCTCGCGCGTCGGCGGACGACGCCAGCGGATGAACAGGCCGGCGAGCAGGCCCCACGCGGCAGCACCGGCGGTCGAGAGGGCGAGCGTCCACCCGGGACCGGCTCCGACGTCGGCCAGTGGCGGGGGCTCGGCCACGAGGAACACGATGCCGATGGCGGCGACGACCAGCGGGCCTGAGGCATCCCGGATGGATGCCGCGCCGACGAGAGCTCCGGTGGCAGCGAGCACAAGGGCCGCCAGCCACGGTGAGGTCGCGGCCGAAGCCGTGAGGCCGGACAGCACGACGGTGAGGGCCGCTGCGGCGATGGCGATCGATCGCGGGGCGAGCAGCGCGGGGACCAGTGCGCCCAGGGCGGCGAGAGTGGCGACGCTGGTGAGAACGGGATAGCCGAGCGAGGTGATCACCAGGCCCGGGACGAAGGCGAGGGCGAGCAGGACGGTGATCCCGACCATCACCGAGGCGCGTCTGCGGTTGTCCACGCGATCGTCCTAGTCGGCCCAGTGGCGGCTGCGCGCCACGGCCTCACGCCACCGCTCGTGGCCGCGCGGATCGAGGGGGCCTGGGGTGAAGGTGCCCGAGGAGCGTCGGGTATCGGCGAGCGCGGCCGGGGAGTCCCACACCCCGGCCCCGAGGCCGGCGAGGAAGGCCGCGCCCAGACCGGTCGTCTGCAACTCGGCCGAGCGGTCGACCGTCAGGCGCACTGTGTCGGCCTGGATCTGGCAGAGCAGATCGTTCGCGGCAGCGCCGCCGTCGATCGCGAGCCGCTCCAGCGCGACGCCGCCCTCGCGGGCCATGAGATCGACGACGTCACGCACCTCGAACGCGATGGCCTCGAGGGTCGCGCGGGCCAGATGCGCCCTCGTGGTCCCGCGGGTGATCCCGATGACCAGGCCGCGGGCGGTGGGGTCCCATTCCGGGGCCCCCAGACCGGTGAGAGCGGGGACGAAGACCACCCCGCCGCTGTCGGGGACGCTGGCCGCCAGCGCCTCGATCTGCGCGGCGGAGTCGATGATGCCCAGGCCGTCCCGCAGCCATTGCACGGCCGCGCCCGTGACGAAGACGGCTCCCTCGAGAGCGAAGTCCCGGCGCCCGTCCGGATGCTCCAGGGCCACGGTGGTGAGCAGGCCGTGGGAGGAGAAGCGTGGCTCCTCACCGGTGTGGACGAGCAGGAAGGACCCGGTGCCGTACGTGCACTTGGCCGCTCCGGCCGTGAAGCCGGCCTGGCCGACGAGCGCGGACTGCTGGTCTCCCGCGATCCCGGTGATCGGCAGGTTCAGTCCGCAGAACACGCTGGGGTCGGTGCGGGCCAACGGCCCCCGGCTCGGGGAGCTGTAGGACGGGACGACCTCCGGAAGCGCATCGACGGGCACCCCGAAGAGGCCGCAGAGCCGCTCGTCCCAGGTGCCTTCGCGGATGTCGTAGAGCAGGGTCCGTGAGGCGTTGGTGGCATCGGTGATGTGCCACAGGCCCCGGCTCATGCGGGCGACGAGGTAGGAGTCGACGGTGCCGACCGCGGTGCGTCCGGACTCGACTCCGGCCCAGACGTGGGGTTCGTTCGCGGCGAGCCAGGCGAGCTTGCTGCCCGAGAAGTACGGGTCGAGGCGCAGCCCGGTCCGCTCGTGGACCAGATCCTCGTGGCCGTCCTCGATGAGCGACTCGCACAGGTCGGCCGTGCGGCGGTCCTGCCACACGATCGCGCGGCGCGGCGCCCCGAGGGTCTCGCGATCCCACAGGCAGACCGTCTCGCGCTGGTTGGTGATGCCGACGGCGACGAGATCGTCGATCCGCCCACCGGCGGTGCGGTGCTGCTCCAGAGCCTCCTGCGTCGCGTCGATCGTGGCCGCCCAGATCTCCCCGAGGTCGTGCTCGACCCATCCCTCGCGGGGGAAGTGCTGCGGAAACTCGCGGTAGCCGCGGGCGGTGATGCGGCTGCTGGCGTCGATGAGCAGGGCGGTGACTCCGGTGGTGCCCGCGTCGATGGCGAGAAGAGTCGGCGCATGGAGGCTGGACACGCACCGAGCGTAGCCACATGACAGCGTTTGCAGGGGCGGCTAGGCTCGATCATGCCGGGGTCGGCCCGGTGTGAACGAGGGGGTCACGAGCCCCGATCGAGAGGAGTGCATGACCCATGCGCGTTGGAGTTCTCACCGGAGGCGGCGACTGCCCCGGCCTGAACGCGGTCATCCGCGGCGTCGTCCGTCGCGGAGTGCAGGAGTACGGCTACGAGTTCGTCGGCTTCCGGGACGGCTGGAAGGGGCCGCTGGAGGGCCTGACCATGGAGCTCGGCATTCCCCAGGTCCGTGGCATCCTGCCGCGCGGCGGCACGATCCTGGGCTCCTCACGCACCAATCTGGTCAAGATCGACGGAGGCATCGAGCGCGCTGAGGAGAACCTCCGCAAGCTCGGCATCGATGCGCTCATCGCGATCGGCGGAGAGGACACCCTCGGTGTCGCCACGACGCTGACCGAGCACGGCTTCCACGTCATCGGTGTTCCCAAGACGATCGACAACGACCTCAGCGGCACGGACTACACGTTCGGCTTCGACACCGCGGTGAGCATCGCGACCGAGGCCATCGACCGCCTCCACACCACCGCTGAGTCACACCACCGCATCCTGATCTGCGAGGTCATGGGGCGGCACGCCGGCTGGATCGCCCTGCACTCCGGCATGGCCGGGGGCGCCAACGCGATCCTCATCCCTGAGGTCGAGTTCGACATGGACGAGGTCGTCTCCTGGGTGGAGTCGCGCTTCAAGGCCTCGTACGCGCCGATCATCGTCGTCGCCGAGGGTGCCATGCCCAAGGGCGGGGAGATGATCACCAAGGACGCCACCCTCGACTCCTTCGGCCACGTCAAGCTCTCTGGCATCGGTGAGTGGCTGGCCCAGCAGGTCGAGGACCGCACCGGTCATGAGGCCCGCACCACGGTGCTGGGCCACATCCAGCGCGGCGGCAGCCCGACGGCCTTCGACCGAGTCCTCGCGACGCGGTTCGGCCTGAACGCCATCGAGGCGGTCAAGGACGAGGCCTGGGGCACCATGGTGGCGCTGAAGGGCACCGACATCGTCCGGGTCCCTCTGCAGGAGGCCACGGGCACCCTGAAGACGGTCCCGATCGAGCGGTACGACGAAGCCAAGAGCTTCTTCGGATAGGCCGAGGACGCTTTCCGGGCACGCCCCACCCGTCACTCCTGACGGTCGTGGGGCGTGCCCTACGCTTGTCGCCATGTCAACGTCCCTCGTGTGGCCCGACCTCCCCGCGGCCCAGCAGCCGCCGTGGCCCGATGAGGCCGAGCTCACCCGCGCAACGGACGAGCTCGCGACCCTGCCGCCCCTGGTCTTCGCGGGCGAGTGCGACCAGCTGACACAGCGTCTGGCCGACGCTGCACTGGGCGAGGCGTTCGTGCTCATGGGCGGTGACTGCGCGGAGACCTTCGCGGCCAACAACGCCGACTCCATCCGAGCGCGCCTGAAGACGGTCCTGCAGATGTCCGTCGTGCTGACATACGCCGCATCCATGCCGGTCGTCAAGGTCGGTCGGGTGGCCGGTCAGTACTTCAAGCCCCGCTCCAAGCTCACCGAGACACGCGACGGTGTGGAGCTGACGTCCTACTTCGGTGACGCCGTCAACGCCCTGCCCTTCGACGCCGCCAGCCGCACCCCCGACCCCGGGCGCCTCGTCCAGACTTACCACGCATCGAGTGCGGCCCTGAACCTCGTGCGCGCCTTCACCCAGGGCGGCTACGCCGACCTCCGTCAGGTGCACGCGTGGAACCAGGACTTCGTCCGGGACTCGGTGGCCGGCCAGCGATACGAGGCGGTGGCCTCCGACATCGACCGTGCGCTGGCGTTCATGCGGGCCATCGGTGCTGACGCGGAGGCCCTCCAGCGGGTCGAGTTCTTCGCCGCGCACGAGGCGCTCTCGATCCACTACGAGCGTGCCCTCACCCGGATCGACTCCCGCACGGGACTTCCCTACGACGTCTCCGGTCACTTCGTCTGGATCGGTGAGCGCACCCGCCAGCTCGACGGTGCGCACGTGCACTTCGCCTCGACGATCCAGAACCCCGTCGGCGTGAAGATCGGTCCCACGGCCTCGCCGGACGACGTCGCGCGGATGTGCGAGGTCTTGAACCCCAATCGCGTTCCCGGCCGACTGACGCTCATCTCCCGCATGGGCGCGGGCAAGGTCCGCGATGCTCTCCCCAGCATCGTGCAGAAGGTCGACGCCAGCGGCGTCCCGGTCGTCTGGGTCTGCGACCCGATGCACGGCAACACGCGTGAGGCGCTCACCGGCCACAAGACCCGGGTCTTCGACGATGTGGTGTCCGAGGTCGAGGGCTTCTTCGAGGTCCATCGCAATCTCGGCACCATCCCCGGTGGCCTGCACGTCGAGTTGACCGGTGACGACGTCACCGAATGCGTCGGCGGCACCGGCGGCGTCCTCGAGGACGATCTCGGTCAGCGCTACGAGACCGCGTGCGATCCGCGCCTGAACCGGGAGCAGAGCCTGGAGCTGGCGTTCCTCGTCGCTGACATGCTGATGCTTCGGCAGCGACAGGGCTAGCCGGGCGGATGGCTGGCCGGGACGTGGGCGATCTCCTCGCCGCGACGTACCCGACACCGGTCGGTGCCCTCACCGTGGTGGTCGACCCGCATGCCATCGGTGACCACGGCCCTGAGCCCTACGGCGCTGTGGTGCTCGGGACGTTCCGGGATCTGCGGGAGGAGTCCGGGCGCCTGCCCGAGGGCCGGCGCGTCCACCCCCGCACCCGGGTGCCCGAGATCGACGACGTCATGCAGCGGTACGCCGACGGCGACCTGTCGGCCCTCGACGAGGTGTCCGTCGTCCAGCCCGGCGGCTCGTTCCAGCAGCAGGTGTGGCAGGCCATGCGCACGATCCGCGCTGGGAGTGTCGACACCTATGCCGGCCTCGCACGCCGAGCGGGCAACGGACGCGCCTCGCGAGCTGCCGGGACGGCCTGTGCCATCAACCTCGTCGCCCCCTTCGTGCCGTGCCACCGGGTGGTCGCGAGCAACGGCATCGGCGGCTACGGATATGGGGTCGATATCAAGGTGACGCTGCTCGAGCACGAGGGCGTGCTCCTGTAATGGGATGTCGGTCACGGCGGCCGCTCCGTCAGACGATGTTCACCTCTCCGCGATGGTGGCCCGTCGCGAACCGCCCGCCGTCGAACCCGGTGACATCGACCGCCGGCTCACGGCCGAGGTAGCGATCCCGGATGACCTCTCCGACCGCGGGAGCCTGCAGGAAGCCATGACCGGAGAACCCGCAGGCGTACAGGAAGCGTGAGACGGCCGGCGACTCTCCCAGCAGCGCGTTGTGGTCGGGGGTGACCTC
>JAUHZW010000105.1 GCA_030425745.1 Actinomycetes bacterium | reverse complement strand
CGGCGTGTTGACCAGATCGCGGGCGAGGAAGACGCCGTCGGCCACGACGCCGACGTCCTTGATCGCCTGCTTCTGAGCCGGGGTCGGGTCGTCAGCGATCAGCAACGTGATCGAGCGCACCGGGGCAGGGCGCCCCTTCGCGGACTTGCCGCGGAACCCGGTGAAATCGTAGGCGGCGAGGCGAGCGCCGAGCGCCACGGCGAGGAGCTGTTCGTCATCGTCGACGGGCAGGCTGATCGCCACGCGTCGAGTACCGGCCAGTGACCGGATGGCGGATCCCACACCGCGCATCACGGCCTCGGCATCCCAACTGCCGGCTGCTCCGACACCGACACCGACGACGAGCGGTGCGGACATGCCCGTTCCCGGAATCCGGGCCAGGTCACCCGGCTTGCCGGTCGCACCGACCGCCGTGAAGGCCTCGCTGAGCCTCTTGCGCTGGGCCGCCGTCAGGCGCGGGCTGACCACGTCGGGCTTCTTGCCCCTGCCGGTGGCGAGGGCGACGATCAGGCAGTCCGTCGTCATGCTGGCGGGGGCGGTGGCGGCAAGCGTCATCGTGGTCATGCTCAGCACCCTAGCCACTGAACGGGCGTCGAGCCCGATGTCCGGAGCGCTACGGTTCCGGGATGAGCGAACTGCGCAGCACACCCCTCCACCAGCGCCACCTCGACGCCGGCGCCAAGATGGCGGACTTCGGTGGCTGGGACATGCCCATCGAATACGCCGGCACCGTGGCGGAGCACGCGGCCGTCCGTGAGTCGGCGGGGGTCTTCGACGTCTCGCACATGGGCAAGGTCGCGATCCACGGCCCGGGGGCGGTCGCCTGGCTGAACACCGTGCTCGCCAATGACCTCGAGCGCATCGATGCTGGACAGGCGCAGTACTCGATGCTGCTCAACGAGACCGGTGGTGTCATCGACGACCTGATCGTCTACCGCTGGTCCGATGACGGCGCGTACGTGATCCCGAATGCCGCCAACGCGGCTGCGGTGCTCGACGTCCTGCGGGCAGCGGTCCCCGAGGGCATCGTGATCGACGACCAGCATGAGACGCACGGAATCCTCGCCGTGCAGGGTCCGCGCAGTGCCGAGGTGCTCACGATGCTCGGACTGCCGACCGACCACGACTACATGGCCATGGCGATGGCGACCTGGCATGACCGCCCGGTCGTGGTCTGCCGCACCGGGTACACCGGTGAGCACGGGTACGAGCTCATCGCGCCGAACGACGTCCTCGGCGATCTCTGGGATGCGCTGCTCGACGCCGGAGGCGAATTCGGCCTGGTGCCCGCGGGTCTCGGTGCGCGCGACACCCTCCGCACCGAGATGGGATATCCGCTCCACGGGCAGGACATCAGCCCCACCATCACGCCGGTGGAGGCCCTGCTCGGCTGGGCCGTCGGCTGGGACAAGCCGGCGTTCCACGGTCGTGCGGCCGTCACTGCACAGCGGGCCGAGGGCCCTGCCCGTCGTCTGCGCGGCCTGCTCGCTCTCGAACGTGGCATCCCGCGCCCCCACATGCCCGTGCATGGGGTGAGTGACAGCGACGACCCGCTCGCCGGTGCCCTCGTCGGCGAGACCACCAGTGGAACCTTCTCCCCGACGCTGAAGCAGGGCATCGCTCTCGCGCTGCTCGACACCGCCATCGCCGTGGACGACGAGGTGGTGGTGGATGTGCGTGGCCGGCCGGCGCGCTTCCGAGTCGTCAAGCCGCCGTTCGTCCAGCCCAACACACGCGCCTGAGCCCAGGTCAGCGACCGGTCGACTCCGTCAGGCGCAGCAGGGCGATCACCGCGTCCGCGCCGAGACCGATGTCGTCCGTCAGGTCGAGGGGAAGCAGGGGCTCCAGACCGATCCGCTCAGCGGCCACCTGCTGCCCCGGGTCGGGTGACGTGCTGGCCGGGCGCCACCACGTCCGAGCCACGTGGCTCATCCGATCGGCCACCAGAGCCGCTGCCCATTCGCCGGTGCCGACGATCAGGCAGGGCGTGCGGCGGGCCGCCGCACCCAGCAGCATCCCGGCGGTCGACGCGACATCCGTGGCATCGAGGGCATCGAGGAGGGCCAGGTGGTCGCCCAGGTGGGCGGCCGCGTGAGCGCTGCGATCCCGCACCGACGCACAGCGGTCCATCCACTGTGCGTCGGACATGCCCTCGGGCTGGTCCACGACCCGATTGGCCTCGCGCCGCGTGAGCAGCGCGATGACGGTGAGGGCCGTGAGGTGGTCGCGCTCGGGCACCTGGGGGATCACCAGGGTCGCGCCGGAGTCGACGACGCGATCGACCTCGGCGGCGCCCGCGAGGAGCGCGCTGAGGGAGTCGTCCTCCTCCGCTGAGGATGCCGTGACCCGGGTGGGTACGAGTGCCGAGCCCCCGCCCACGGACGACCACCAGACCTGCAGGTCGGCAAGACGTCCGGTCAGGGGCGCGGGTGCCTGCTCTGCCTCCGCGGCACATCGTTCGATGCGACCGAGCAGGTCGGCGAGTCGGGTGTCCTCATGTCCGGTGTCGCTGGTGGTCATGTCACCACCAGCAGGACGAGGACGGTGGCGGTCGTGGCCTCGCAGACCGCGCCGAGGACATCACCTGTGATGCCGCCGAGCCGCCGGACGGCCAGTCGCGTCAGCCACCAGCCCACGGCGACGCCACCGAGGATGGATGCCGCTGTTCCGAGCCCGGCGGCCGCGCCGTGGGCGCGGATCACAGAGCCTGTGAAGAGGGTGAGCCAGCCCAGTCCGATCAGCATGGCGGCCCAGGCGGGGACCGTTCCCGCGACGAGTGCCCCCAGTCCGTCCGGTCGGGCTGCAGGCACGCGGGGCGTGGTCGCCAGCATCATCGCCACGCGGCCCACGACGAGTGCGATGAGGAGGGAGCCGCCTCCGGCACCGGTGTCGAGCAGGGCCGCGAAGGCGATCACCTGAGCGAGCAGGACGACGATCAGGGTGATGACGCCGAACGGCCCGATGTCCGAGCGGCGGGCGATCTCGAGTGCGCCGGTGGTCTCGCGTCCGCTGCCGAGTGCATCGGCGGTGTCGGCGAGACCGTCGAGGTGGAGTGCACGCGTGATCCATGCGAGCAGCCCGATCGCCAGCAGTGCAGCGAGCAGTCCGGGAGTCGCGGTGAGGTTCACCAGCACTTGGGCGGCAATCCCGATGACGAGGCCGAGGAGGAGGGCGATCGGAGTGGACAGCAGCATCGCCCCGCGCGCTGCGCGACGGTCTACCGAGACGGGAGCCGGGATCGGGATCCGCGTGAACGTCCCGACGGCCAGCCGCAGGCCATCAGTGCGCACGGTCGCTGACTCCCGCACTGTCGAACGTCGCCATGTCGGCGAGCGTAGTGGCGGCAGCGGCCAGAAGTGGAAGGGCGAGCAGCGCTCCGGTTCCCTCACCCAGCCGGAGGTCGAGATCGATCAGTGGGCGCAGACCGAGCTCCTCCAGTGCGAGGGCAGCCCCCGGCTCCGTCGACAGGTGCCCGGCACACCACCACGCCGAAGCACCCGGGAGCAGCTGCGCCGCCACGAGCGCAGCCGCGCAGGACACCACGCCGTCGAGGACCACAGGAACACCGCGACGTGCTCCCTGCGCGAGGTAGCCCGTCATCGCGGCGATGTCGGGGCTGCCGATCCGCGCCAGCAGTCGGACCGGGGCTTCGCGGTCGCGTCCCGCACGAGAGACGGCCGCAGCAACGACCGACACCTTGCGGGCCCACGTCGCGTCATCGACGCCGGTGCCTCGCCCGGTGGCGGACGACGGATCCGAGTCCGTGAGCACGGCGATCAGTGCGGCTGCCGGCGTCGTGTTCCCGATGCCCATGTCACCGGCGATGAGGATGTCAGCACCGGCATCGATCTCCTCGTCAGCGAGGGCCGTCCCGAGGGCGAGCGCCGCGACCGTCTCCTCCGGGCTCATAGCGTCCTCCCGGTCGATGGACCCACAGGAACGACGGATGCGACGGCGCACGACCCCGGGATCCAGCGCGTCGAGGTACTCAGCGGGGGCATCGACGCTCACATCGACCACGCGCACGGCGGCACCGACCTGGCGGGCGAGGACGTTCACCGCCGCCCCACCGGTGATGAAGTTCGCCACCATCTGTGCGGTGACCTCAGGGGGATAGGCGGATGTTCCAGCGCTCCTCGCGACACCGTGGTCACCGGCGAAGATCACGACGCGCGGGTTCATGAACGGCTGGGGCGGACACGTGCCCTGCACCGATGCCATCCACACGGAGGTGTCCTCGAGGGCGCCGAGGGCGCCGGCCGGTTTGGTCAGCACCGCCTGTCGTGCTCTGGCCTGGGCGGCTGCATCGGCACTGGGTGGTGTGATCCCACGGGTCACGTCGTCACGTCCGCTCGTTCGAGGGTCACAGTGCGCCCGGCGACCACCAGCAGGACGTCATCGCAGGCATCGGCGACCACGCGGTTCGTGTGACCCAGCAGGTCCTGGAAGAGTCGGCCGGATGCCGTCGCGGGCACGACGCCCATGCCCACCTCGTTCGAGACGAGGACGACGTCGACCGGACAGCGTCGGACGGCATCGCCGAGCGCATCGATGGTCGGCTGGAGGTCGTCGAGCACCTCGGACCACTCGCCGTCGTCGAGTCGCTGCCACGCATCGTGCCCGTCGAGCTGCGCGGTCAGCCACAGGGCCAGACAGTCGATCAGGATCGGTCGGCTCGCGGTGTCGAGCACCGAGACGAGGTCAGTGGACTCCAGGGTGGACCACGAGGCCGGACGTCGCCGCCGGTGGGCATCGACGCGGGCTCGCCACTCAGGGTCGTCGTCCCGCGTTCCGCCCGTGGCCACGTAGGTGACGTCCCGCGCGGTGGCCAGCAGGGATTCCGCGTGCCTCGACTTGCCCGACCGAGCGCCCCCGAGGATGAGAGTCGAGGTGGGTCGGGCCGCTGCGGATCCCGCCGTGTCGATGACTGAGACGTCATCGAGCACCTCGACGCCGATCGATGCCAGACGCGAGCGGAGTTGTGGGGTCGGGGGATTGTGGTGGCTCAGATGTGTCGCGACGACCCGGGTTTCGGGCCCGACCGTCCCGTGGCCACGGAGCGACGCCACCACTCCGGGCAGCGTCGCGAGGTCCAGATGGCCGGTGCCGTGATCGAGGGTGTCGCCGAAGGTCGCGTCCAGCAGGACCACGTCGACCGGGCTGCGCGGCAATCCGCACATCGCAGGAGCGAACGGTCCGGTGTCGGTGGCGTAGAACAGCCGTGCGCCGTCGACTGCAGTGACGAGGTAGAGCACTGCCTCATCGGCCAGGGTGTCTCCGTTCCCGTGGCCATGGCTCGCGGGGAGGACGTGGACCTGTGCCGGGCCGTCGGCCGTGTCGAGGGTCGACCGTTGACCGGGGGCCAGCACATGGAATTCCACGGTCGTGTCGGGGCCGACCCAGTCGCGGCACAGGTCGATCGCCCCCGCCGGTCCCCAGACGTGCAGCGTGCGGGCCGGTTGCGTCCACTCCCGCGACAGCAGCAGCGCCGGGTGCAGGTGATCCGGGTGACCGTGCGTCAGGAGGATGTGCTCGACGTCGGCGAGATCGAGGCCCGCGGGGAGATGGGGCACGGTCGGCCCGGCGTCGATGAGGATGCGTCCATCGACCAGCGCGGCGCTGGGTCGACGACTCCGCCCTGCTGAGCGCTCGGCCTCGCAGGAGTCACAGCGGCAGAACGGGTTCGGCCAGCCGTCGGCCGATCCGGTGCCCAGCAGGATCACCTGCATCCTCAGGCCTCGATGCGTTCGGTCGATCGGTCAGGTCGATCCGTGGACGTGAACTCCACCGGGGCGTCGAACGCGGCCTTGCGTGCCATGCGTCGCAGCGCCGCGAGGATGGGTCGGCCGGCGATGGCGATCAGGGCGACGGACAGGATCGCGCGGGGAATGTCGTAGCCGAGCGACGTGACGAGCGAGAACCGGATCCAGGTCACCAGGTTGTCTGCCGCATCAGCGCCCGGGGCGAACGCCAACTGCTCGGGCAGCGAGTCGAGGAAGGGCCAGAACCACAGGTTCATGAGGAATCCGTAGGCCAGGCAGGCCACGGCGGCATAGCCGGCGAGCATCGTGATCTCGCGCCAGCCCGACCGGGTGCGGGGGAGCAGCCCGGCGCCGAGCCCGACCCATGCGGCTCCGAGCATCTGGAACGGCAGCCACGGGCCCACTCCTCCGGTGACCAGTGCCGAGGCGAACAGACTGATGGCGCCGAGCGAGAAGCCGAAGCCGGGCCCGAGAGCGCGTGCGCCGAGGATGAGGATCGCCCAGATCGGCTCCAGCCCGGCGGTACCGCCACCCAGGGGGCGCAGTGCCGCGATCACGGCGCTGAGCACTCCGAGCATGGCGAGCGATGTCGCGTCCAGGCCGCCGTCACTCACATGGGCGAGGACGACGACGAGCAGGACGGGAATGACGATCGCGAAGATGAGCGGTGCGTCCGACGCGTGGGCGACGGCCGCAGAGTCCGGCGCCGCCACGAGCGGCCACAGGAACGAGACCAGCCCGATCCCCGTGGCGATGCCGACAGCCACCCAGGACATGCGGCCCATCCGCACCGCGTGCACGTCGGCCGTCATCCGGCCTCCTCGGCAGCGGCGACGGCCTCGGCCACCTGTTCGACGGTCAACCACTCCTGCGGCGCAAGGATCTTGGCGACCTGCGGTGCGAACATCGGTGATGAGGTGACGACATGCTCGGTGCGACCGTCGCCCACCACCTCTCCCTCGGCCAGCATGACCACGCGATCAGCGACCTCAGCGACGAGTTCCACGTCATGGGTCGCCAGGACGATCGCGTGGCCGGCGTCCGCGAGGTCATCGAGGACGCGCGCGAGCCGTGCCTTGGTCGGATAGTCCAGACCGCGCGTTGGCTCATCCAGAAGGAGCACCGGCGGCCGGGCGGCGAGGATGATGCAGAGCACGAGCAGGAGTCGCTGTCCCTCGGACAGGTCGCGCGGGTGCGTCCCATCCTCGATGTCCGGTGCCATGAGGGCGAGCAGGGCGCGCGTGGTGCCTGCCTCGCAGTCCGCATCGCGGTCGGACAGGCGGCACTCCTCAGCCACCGTGGTCGCCTCCAGCAGGTCACCCGGCTCCTGCGGCACCAGCCCCACGGTCCGCAGCAGGTCGGAGCCGTCCAGAGTCGCAGGGTCGATCCCGTCGAGGAGGACGTCGCCCGTGCGGCGTGGCCCGATGCCGACGAGGGCGTGCAGCAGGGTCGACTTGCCCGCGCCGTTGCGTCCCATCAGGGCCACGACCTCCCCTTCGCCGATCGCGAGGGTGATCCGACGCAGGGCCGGTTGGCTGCCGTACCGCACGCCGAGGTCACGGGTCGTCGCCACCGTGCGCACCTCGGTCGGCACACTGCGGAGTGCGGG
>JAUHZW010000104.1 GCA_030425745.1 Actinomycetes bacterium | reverse complement strand
CAAGGCATCGAGACCCTGTCGCTGCGTGTCGAGCGGCACGTGCAGAACGCGCAGGCGGTGGCTCGCTTCCTGGACGGCCACGACGGCGTGTTGTCGGTGAACTACGCCGGCCTGCCGTCCAGCCCGTGGTACGAGCTCGGGCAGAAGTACTCGCCGACCGGCACCGGCGCCGTGCTGTCCTTCGAGATCGACGGAGGTGTCGAGGCCGGCCGCAGGTTCGTCGAGGGCCTCGAACTGCACAGCCATGTCGCCAACATCGGTGACGTGCGCAGCCTGGTGATCCACCCGGCGTCGACGACCCACTCCCAGCTGACTCCCCAAGAGCAGCTCGCGGCGGGCGTCACCCCGGGGCTGGTCCGACTGGCGGTCGGCATCGAGAACATCGACGACATCGTGGCCGATCTCGAGGCCGGCTTCGCGGCGGCACGACAGGCCTGACATGCCCGAGTACGGCCCCCTGTCCTACGACGGTGATCCTCCCGCCAGCGGTGCCTGGCGGGAGGATCACCCGGTCGGTGATCGGCTCTTCCTGGATGTCGGGGATGTCCTCACCGAGTCGGGTGTCGTCATCCCGGATGTCCGGGTCGCGTACGAGACGTGGGGCACTCTGAACGACGAGCGCAGCAACGCGATCTACATCTGCCATGCCCTCACCGGCGACTCCCACGTCTCCGGTGCGGCCGGGCCGGGGCACGCCACCGGCGGCTGGTGGGAGGGGCTTGTCGGGCCCGGTGCCGACATCGACACCGACGAGTGGTTCGTCGTGTGCGCCAACGTCCTCGGCGGCTGCCAGGGCACGACGGGCCCGTCCTCCCTCGCACCGGACGGACGCCCGTGGGGGAGCCGCTTCCCGGTGGTGACCGTGCCCGACATGGTCGAGGTGGAACTGCGGGTCATGGACGCCCTTGGCATCCCATCGTGGGCCCTGATGCTCGGCCCGTCTCTGGGCGGCATGCGGGTCCTGGAGTGGATGGTCCGCCATCCGGAGCGGGTCCGCGGCGGCCTCGTGCTCGGATCGACCGCGGCGGTGAGCGCCGATCAGATCGGCACCCATGCCGCGCAGATCCTCGCGATCGAGTCGGACCCGGCCTTCCGGGGCGGTGACTACTACGACGCCGGAGACGGTGAGGGTCCGCACGTCGGCATGGGCATCGCCCGGCGCATCGCCCATCTGACCTACCGCACGGAGACCGAGCTCTCGGACCGCTTCGGGCGGGACGTCCAGAGTGACGAGGACCCGTATGCCGGGGGTCGGTTCGCCGTGCAGTCCTATCTGGATCACCACGCCGACAAGCTCAACCGGCGGTTCGATGCCAACACCTACATCGCCCTGACCCGGGCCATGAGCCTGTTCGACCTCGGCCGCGACCGTGGCGGCCTCGACGCCGCGCTCTCCTCGATCGAGGCGCCGCTGACGGTGGTCGGGATCGACTCCGACCGCCTGTTCCCGACCAGACTGCAGCAGCAGATCGTGGATCTGGCTCCCGGGGCGGATCGCCTGCACCTGATCCTGTCGCCGTTCGGCCATGACGGATTCCTGGTCGAGGACGAGCAGGTCGGGGTCTTCGTGGCCCATGCCCTCCACCGCGTGCGCCGGCGTTCGCAGCACGACGCCTGAGAGTTGTCCACAGGCTGGCGAGCTGCCTCTGGTCTGCCGACTCTGACCGACATACCGTCGCAGGATGCGCCCCGTGCTGATCCTGCTGTCCTCCATTGCGCTGCTGTGGGGGTCTGCTGTGCTTCCCACCGCCGACCCTGCCCGGGCTGCGGTGGAGATCGTCGGCGACGACGAGCAGGATGCCTTTGTCGGCACCGGGGCGCTCCTCCTGCCCGCGTCGATCGACGAGCAGACCCGGCGCGAGGTGGCAGCGTGCCCGGACTGCCGATGGCGGTTGTCCTCCCCGTGCGTCGACACTGAACTGGGGAATGCCTTCGACGGCCAGCAGGCCTGTGAGCGGGCCCCTGACACCTGCCGGGCGGGGGAGTTGCGTCGCTCGTGGTTCGATGACGGATCGGGCGTCTGGCGCAATCTGGGACTGGTGTGTGTGCGTGATCGTGTCCATACCGTCGCCACGATGGGCCGGGAGGTCCGGTCGACCCTGCGCGAGAGCCTGCCCGAGCCGGAGGTCCAGACCCTTCCGGCCACCGGCGTCGTCACCCAACTGCCCACCTACCTGTCCTGCGGGGCCGATGTCGGCCCGGTGGAGCTGTCGGAGGTCCTCGGTGGCCATCGTGTCCGGATGTCGGCACGACCGACCTGGCAGTGGGACTTCGGTGACGGCACCTCGGCCACCACCGAGGTCCCGGGTGCTCCGGTCCGCGGTGGGCCGGTGGCCCACGTGTACCGACAGCCCGGGTCCCGGGAGGTCCGCTGCCGGGTGGTCTGGGAGGCGGAGTTCCGAGTCGACGGAATCGGGCCGTTCCCGGTCACCCAGCCGGTGCGACAGCAGGCAGGACGCGCGGTCGAGGTCGGCGAGGGGCGGGCGCTGCTCGCGCCCTGAGAGCCGCGTGGCACAATGACGGTGAATCTCGGCCCGTCAGCAAGCCAGCCGGCTTGACACGGGCCCTTGTCGTGGGCAACCGCGAGGAAGGCGTCGCCATCTCCATGCCGAACAAGGCCCCTGCCGCGAAGAAGACCACCGCGAAGAAGACCACCGCGAAGAAGACGACCGCCAAGAAGGCGGCACCTGCCAAGAAGGCGGCTCCCGCCAAGAAGGCGGCTCCCGCCAAGAAGGCGGCGCCGAAGGCCACGGCGAAGAAGGCGGCTCCCGCCAAGAAGGCGGCTCCCGCCAAGAAGGCGGCCGTGAAGAAGGCCGCGGCGCCCGCCAAGAAGGCAGCGCCGGCGAAGAAGGCGGCTCCGGCGAAGAAGGCCACCGCCACGAAGGCGAGCAAGGCTGCAGCCGCCAAGGCGCCCGCCAAGAAGACGGCGGCCAAGAAGACTGCGGCGAAGGCCGGCAAGGGTGATGCTGTGGTCGAGGTCGTCGAGACCGAGGCGGGCCTGGTCGAGGTCACCGATGCCGACGACGCTGACTCGGAGGACCTCGAGGAGGCGGCCGAGCTCGAGGCCGATCTCGAGGCCGACCTCGCTGAGGACCTCAAGACCGTCGAGTCCGAGGATGGCGAGAAGGATGCCAAGGACTCAGACGGCGCCAAGACCGGCAGCGAGGAGTTCACGCTCTCCGACGTCGATGACACCGATGAGCCGGTGCAGACCGTCACCGTGGCGGGCGCCACGGCCGACCCGGTCAAGGACTACCTCAAGCAGATCGGCAAGGTCGCCCTGCTGAACGCGGAGCAGGAGGTCGAGCTCGCCAAGCGCATTGAGGCGGGCCTGTTCGCCGAGGAGATGCTCGCGGACAGCCCCAAGATGGACAAGAAGACCCGGCTCGACCTGGAGTGGATCGCCACCGACGGCCGGCGCGCCAAGAACCACCTGCTGGAGGCCAACCTGCGCCTGGTGGTGTCGCTGGCCAAGCGCTACACCGGCCGGGGCATGCTGTTCCTCGATCTCATCCAGGAGGGCAACCTCGGCCTGATCCGTGCGGTCGAGAAGTTCGACTACACCAAGGGCTACAAGTTCTCCACCTACGCCACCTGGTGGATCCGTCAGGCGATCACCCGAGCGATGGCCGATCAGGCGCGCACCATCCGCATCCCGGTGCACATGGTCGAGGTCATCAACAAGCTCGCCCGCGTGCAGCGGCAGATGCTGCAGGATCTCGGCCGCGAGCCCACCCCCGAGGAGCTGGCCCGTGAACTGGACATGACCCCGGAGAAGGTGGTCGAGGTCCAGAAGTACGGCCGCGAGCCGATCTCGCTGCACACGCCGCTGGGCGAGGAGGGTGACTCCGAGTTCGGCGACCTCATCGAGGACTCCGAGGCGATCGTCCCGTCGGATGCGGTCTCCTTCACGCTTCTGCAGGAGCAGCTCGAGTCGGTCCTCGACACCCTCTCCGATCGCGAGGCCGGCGTGGTGCGGATGCGCTTCGGGCTCACGGACGGCCAGCCCAAGACGCTCGACGAGATCGGCAAGGTCTACGGCGTGACGCGGGAGCGCATCCGGCAGATAGAGTCCAAGACGATGTCCAAGCTGCGCCACCCGTCGCGCTCGCAGGTCCTGCGCGACTACCTGGACTAGTCGCAGATGTCTGACGTCGTCCGGCGCGAGGAACTGGGTCCGGGGGACCATCCCGGCGCCGTCGTCGAGGTCACGATGACCCACGGCGAGCGGCGCAATGCGCTGTCCGACGACATGCTCGCCGCGCTCGGTGCGGAGGTGGATCGGGCCACGGAGCAGAACGCCCGAGCGCTCATCATCCGAGCCGAGCCCGGGGTCTCGACCTGGTCTGCCGGGTATGCGATCGACGCCCTTCCGACGGATGGATCCGACCCCCTCACGTGGGCCAATCCGCTGGAGTCATTCCTGCAACGCCTGCGCAAGGCGCCCTTCCCGGTGATCGCCGCCGTCGAGGGCGGCGTCTGGGGTGGCGCCTGCGAGCTCGTGCTCACGTGCGACCTCATCATCGCGGTGCGCACCGCGTCCTTCGCGATCACGCCGGCCCGGCTCGGCGTGCCCTACAACACCGCGGGCGTCGCCCATGTGCTCAGCGCGCTGCCGTTGAACGTCGCCAAGGAGCTGTTCTTCACGGCCGATCCCATGAGCGCCGATCAGTGGGCGCAGTGGGGCGTGGTCAACCGTCTGGTCGCCGATGCCGATGAGCTGCAGGTCGAGGCGGTGCAGGTGGCGCAGCGGATCGCTCAGCGGGCGCCGCTGGCGATCCGGGCGATCAAGGGGGAGATGCGCGCCCTGACCGATGCGCGGTCACTCACCAGCGATGACTTCGAACGCCTCACCGAACTGCGTCGGGCGGCGTGGTCGAGCGCGGACTACCAGGAGGGTGTGAAGGCGTTTCTGGAGAAGAGGTCCCCGCACTTCACCGGGGAGTAGCCGGTCTAACAGGTCAGGCGTCGGCGGGAGCCGGCTCGGTGAGCCGGTGCGTCTCGTCGACGACCTCGGCGGCCTGCGGGCGCAGGGCCTCCTCGTAGGCGCTCCAGTGGTGGGCGCAGAAGAGCAGGTCGGTGCCAGCGGGCAGCACGACGCGGACGTAGGCCTGGGCGTTGCACCGATCGCAGCGGTCGGTGGCGGTCAGTGCCTGCGTGATCGTGGTGTCCATCCGGGCTGATCCCCTCTGTCGGTCGCTGCGGTGAAACTGTGACCACAGTCTGCCATGGGGGCCCGACTTCGGCGGAGCCACGCCGGGCGCGTTCGCGGTGAGCGCAGCCGGGTGGTGTCAGATTCGGTCATTTCGGTCACCTGGGCGGCCAGCAGGCATGTTCGCCGATGGACGGTCATTGCCCTGTCAGTGGCCTCCGTCGACCTCCCATCGGGCGTCACGGGCGAGGAACGTGAGTCGTGTCAGATCCGCCCGGCGGCTCGGCCGTGATCACCGCGGTTGACATCTTCATCCGCACCTGACCTCACAACCCTCTCCGCGAGTGGTCACTGGCCGTCCGAGTGGTCACCGGCCGTCCGAGTGACAGAGGTAGCCATCGGCAGCTGACAGTGGCCACTCACGCGGGTAGTGACCACTCGCGGTGGGGAGAGGACGGTCACGTGTGCCGTTCCGGGGAATCCCGGGTGGTCTGGGTAGGTTGACGCCGTGGCCACGAAGAAGAAGACGACGACCGGTGCGGGCGGATACTCCGCGAAGGATCTAGCCGTCCTCGAGGGCTTGGAGGCCGTCCGCAAGCGGCCCGGCATGTACATCGGATCCAACGACGGCCGTGGTCTCATGCACTGCCTCTGGGAGATCCTCGACAACGGCGTCGACGAGGCCATCGCGGGACACTGCAGCAGGATCTCCGTGACGCTGCATCAGGACGGCTCGGTCGAGGTGTCCGACAACGGCCGTGGCATCCCGGTCGACAAGGAGCCGAAGACCAAGCTGACCGGAGTCGAGGTCGTCATGACCAAGCTCCACGCCGGCGGCAAGTTCGGCGGCGGCAGCTACACGGCCAGCGGCGGCCTGCACGGCGTGGGCGCCTCGGTGGTGAACGCCCTGTCCGCACGGCTCGATGTCGAAGTCGACCGCGCAGCCAAGATCCACACGATGTCCTTCCGGCGCGGTGTGCCCGGCTACTTCGATGGCGAGGGCCCGGACTCGGCCTTCCAGCGCAAGAGCGGCCTCGTCGTCTCCGGCAAGTGTCCCCGCACCCGTACGGGCACCCGGGTGCGGTGGTGGGCTGATCGACAGGTCTTCACCAAGGACGCCGAGTATGACCGTGACGCCCTGCGCGAGCGGGCCATGCAGACGTCCTTCCTGGTCCCGGGGCTCATCATCGCCCTGCGAGACGAGCGTGATCCCGGCGATGTGTGGGAGGAGACCTTCCAGCACAAGGGCGGCATCGCCGAGTACGTCGACTACCTGTCCCGTGGCGAGGCCGCGACCCCGGTCATCCGGCTCACCGGCGAGGGGCACTTCACCGAGACGGTGCCCGTCCTCGACGCCAAGGGCCACATGACGCCCGAAGAGGTCCAGCGCGATCTCGCCGTCGACATCGCCCTGCGGTGGGACACCGGGTACGAGACGACCGTGCGCTCCTTCGTGAATATCATCGCGACACCCAAGGGAGGCACGCACGTCGCCGGGTTCGAGCGGGCGGTGGTCAAGGTCATGAACGAGCAGTTGAGAGCTGCCAAGATCCTCAAGGCCAGCGAGGACAACGTCACGAAGGACGACGTCCTGGAGGGTCTGACGGGCGTCATCACCGTGCGGGTCGCCGAGCCGCAGTTCGAGGGTCAGACCAAGGAGGTCCTCGGTACGCCGGCCGCGTCGCGGATCGTGGCCCATGTCGTCACGAAGGAACTCACCTCGTGGATCACCAAGCCGCCTCGAGGTGAGAAGGCGGCGACCAAGGCGCTGCTGGAGAAGGTCGCCAATGCGATGCGCGCACGCGTCGCTGCGCGGACGCAGCGCGACACCCAGCGCCGCAAGTCGGCCCTGGAGTCCTCATCGCTGCCGTCGAAACTCGTCGACTGTCGCAGCGGTGACGTCGATCGCTCGGAGCTGTTCATCGTCGAGGGCGACAGCGCTCTCGGCACGGCGAAGACGGCGCGGAACTCCGACTTCCAGGCGCTGCTGCCGATTCGCGGCAAGATCCTCAACGTCCAGAAGTCCTCGCTCTCCGACATGCTGAAGAACGCCGAGTGCGCATCGATCATCCAGGTGATCGGGGCCGGCTCGGGGCGCACCTTCGACCTCGCTGATGCTGGCGCCGTCAGCCGAAATGAAGCGAACGATCGTCATACGGCGAAACTTGCCTGGCTCACGGCCGATTCAAGGATCAGTTCGATCGCCGTCTCAAGGTCCG
>JAUHZW010000103.1 GCA_030425745.1 Actinomycetes bacterium | reverse complement strand
CTGGTGCGCGACCATCGTGGCGAGGACTTCGAATTCTGGCAGGAGCGCCTGGAAGAACACGGCCAGATGCCCATCATGATGACCCTTGCCAGTCCGCAGTTCGTCGATGCCTGCGAGGCATCGATGGTGGATCAGCGGGCACTGGCCATCCTCGACGAGTTCGACGCCACGCTGATGTACCAGTATGCAGAGTCCGGCGAGCAGGACGACGAGACGCTGCGCAACCAGCTCGCCGAGCTGGAGCGCACCCGCGAGCGACACGAACGCCAGGCTGTCGCCGCCTCCTACGCGGTGGAGAGCACCATCTGTGCCAGCGAAACCATGGCCGCGCTGCTGCCCGCGGGCGCACCGTTCCCGAAGGCCAAGCTGGTCGAACACTGGCTGGTCCTGGTCACCCGCGGCATGAATGCACAACGGGCGTTGGATTCCTTTGTCTTCGACAGCGATGGCGGCGTGCGCGCCGGCTTCGTCCAGGACATCGACGCCTGCATCCTGCGCGCACGACTGAAGAACAGCCCGGGCAACGTGCGCATGCTGCGCGAAGACGACTTCCTCGCCAACCGGCTGGGCCGAGCGGCGAGGATACAAGGTGGAAGTCGTCGACTATCACTCTGGAGAACAAGCCGGGATCAAGAGCTGCACGCTGCTGGTCAAGGGCGAGTACTCCTCGTACAAGGACCTGCCGCTGGTGATCTACCAGATCCAGACGAAGTACCGCGATGAGGCGCGCCCCCGCGCGGGCATCCTGCGCGGCCGCGAGTTCGTGATGAAGGACTCGTACTCCTTCGACATCGACGACGCCGGTCTGGAGCGCTCGTATCTGCGTCACCGTGACGCCTACATCTCCACCTTCGATCGGCTGGGGCTCGACTACGTCATCGTCTCGGCGATGTCCGGAGCGATGGGTGGCTCGGCGAGTGAGGAGTTCCTCGCGATGACCGACGTGGGCGAGGACTCGTTCGTGCGCTGCACGTCCTGCGACTACGCCGCCAACGTGGAGGCCGTCGCGACACCGGCACCCGCATCGTTCGACGCCTCCGACGTCCCCCCGGCCCATGCTGAGGACACCCCCGACACCCCGACGATCGACACGCTGGTCGCCATCTCGAACGATCGAGCGGATCTCGCGCGCTCCGACCGGCCGTGGACGGGCGCGGACACCCTCAAGAACGTCGTGTTCATGGTGACCGACCCCGAGGGCAACCGCGAGCCGTTGGCCATCGGACTTCCCGGTGACCGCGAGGTGGACCTCAAGCGTCTCGAGGCTGCGCTGTCGCCGAGCACCGCGGCGGCGTTCGAGGAGGCCGACTTCGCCCAGCACCCGGCCCTGGTCAAGGGGTACATCGGTCCCGGCGTGCTGGGGGAGGAGTCAGCTTCGGGCATCCGCTATCTGCTCGATCCGCGCGTGGTCGAAGGCACTCGGTGGATCACGGGGGCGAATGAGTCCGGCCGTCACGTGTACGACCTCGTCGCCGGGCGCGATTTCTCCGGTGATGGCGTCATTGATGTCGCCGAGGTGCGTGAGGGCGATTCGTGCCCGTCCTGCGGTGAAGCGCTGACCCTGGCGCGTGGCATCGAGATCGGTCACATCTTCCAGCTCGGCCGCAAGTATGCCGAGGCGCTCGACCTGAAGGTGCTCGACGAGAACGGCAAGCTCGCGACCGTCACCATGGGCTCGTACGGCATCGGCGTCTCGCGCGCGGTCGCCGCGATCGCTGAGCAGTCACACGATGACCGCGGTCTCATCTGGCCGCGCGAGGTCGCGCCGGCTGACATTCACCTGATCGCGACGGGCAAGGCCGACGAGGTCTTCGAGGCTGCGGCCGACCTCGCGGAACGGCTCGACGCCGCTGGCATTCGGGTGCTGTACGACGACCGCAAGGGCGTCTCTCCGGGCGTGAAGTTCAACGACTCCGAGCTGCTCGGCATCCCGACGATCGTGGTCGTGGGCAAGCGACTGGCTGAGGGCTTCATCGAGATCAAGGACCGTCGCACAGGGGACCGTGACGATGTCGCCGTTGACGAGGGGTTCGACGTGATCCGCGGGATCGTGCAGGCCTGACATGGCGATCCGAGCGGTGGTCTTCGACTGGGGCGGCACGCTGACGCCCTGGCACGACATCGACCTCGTGGCGCAGTGGTACGCCTACGCCGAGACGTACGACCCCGAGCACGCGAGCGCCCTCGCGCATCGCCTCGCCGAGGCGGAGATCTCGCGGTGGGCTGTGCAGCGCGAGAGTCAGGGAGCGCAGAGCGCGGGTGCCCTCGATCAGGTGTTCCTCGACGAGGGCATCGACATCACGGGCGCCCGCCATCTGCGGGCCCTCGGCTGCTATCTGGACTTCTGGGATCCGCACACCATCGCCGACCCCCAGGCGCGGCCCCTCTTCGAGGTCCTGCGTGGCCGGGGTCTGCGGATCGGGGTGCTGAGCAACACGATGTGGCCCAGCAGTCACCATCGCGAGGTGTTCCAGCGTGATGATCTCGACGACCTGATCGACGTCGCCTTCTACACCTCGGAGATGCCGATCGCGAAGCCGCACGCGGATGCCTTCACGACGGTCGTCGAAGCCCTGGCTGTCGCACCGGACGAGGCCGTCTACGTCGGCGACCGGCTGTGGGACGACGTCGCCGGCGCGCAGCAGATCGGCATGCGGGCCATCTGGATCCCCCATTCGAACATCCCGGCCGAGCAGGTGCCGGACGACTCCGCCCGTCCCGATGCGGTGGCCCATGAGCTCGCCGACATCCCCGGGATCCTCGATTCCTGGTCCTAGCCGGATCGTTCGGTGATGGACCCCTTCGGCCTGCCGGACGCACCCACGCTCGTCCTGCTCATCGCCGTGGCGATGGCCGCGGGCTGGGTCGATGCCGTGTCCGGGGGAGGCGGCCTGCTGCAGCTGCCGGCCCTGTTCATCGCCCTGCCGGATGCCGAGCCGGTGCAGGCTCTGGCGACGAACAAGGCCTCCAGCATCGCCGGGACGGCGGCAGCGACCGCGACCTACTCGCGGCGGGTGCGTCCCGATGTTCGGACGGCGCTGCCGATGGTGATCGCGGCCATCGCGGGAAGCGCCGTGGGTGCCATCACCGCCACCCATCTGCCGGCCGACATCTTCCGCCCGGTCATCGTCGTGCTGCTGGTCGTGGTCTGGATCTGGACCCTCGTCCGTCCCGGCATGGGGATGGAGACGTCGCTGCGCTGGCAGGGTCGCCGTCGCCACTACGTCGTCGCGACCGGAGCAGGTCTGCTGATCGGCGCCTACGACGGGCTGCTCGGCCCGGGGACGGGCTCGTTCCTGCTCATCGTGCTCGTCGGGGGGCTTGGGTACTCATTCCTGCAGGCCTCGTCCACGGCCAAGGTCGTCAACCTCGGTACCAATGCCGCCGCCATGGTCGTGTTCGCGGCCACCGGTTCGGTGCTGTGGGTTCTTGGCAGCCTCATGGCCGTCGGAAACGTCGTCGGCGGCGTGATCGGTGCCCGCATGGCGATCCGGCGCGGGAGTGAGTTCGTGCGGCTGGTGTTCCTCGCCGTCGTCGGCGTGCTGATCATCAGGCTCGCCTGGGATCTGCTCCCGTAGCGCTGCGCGAGGCCTAGGTGCGCGGAGTGGGGAAGGCCTGCGGCTCCTGGCCCCAGGCCACCGCGCTCGTCGCCGAGTCAGCGGCACAGCGGGCCGCCCACCGGCGATCCTCAGCCGTGCTCATGGCAGCGGCATCTGCGTAGAGGGGCACCAGAGCCACGTCGACATCCGCCATGACTCGACGGGCGGCGCGGGCTCGATCGACGTTGTCGGGGAGCTCGTAGGCGGGAGATCCGGCCGGTGGAGTGCCGCCGGCTGCCGTCACGATGGCCGCTGCACGGGAACGGCGGCGGCGATGGGCCTCCAGGCCTGACAGCGCCCGTCGGCGGTCACCACCACTCACCCGACCGCCGGCGACGGAGTACGCGTAGATCGCGGCGTCCTCCCCGGCCACGACAGCCGACCACGCCTCCGTCGGGGTCATGCGAGGTCCTTCAGAGCAGGGACATGCGAGGCCTCGGATGCGGCGATGAAGGCCAGCGTTCGGGCGAGGTCGGGGTCGGAGGCATCCACGCAGGAGCGGATGCGGGACTTGCTGGCGGCCTTCTCGGCGGCACTCAGCGTGGCAATCGTCGGGCTCTCGGGCAGATCATCGAGAAGCGGCTCGCCTCCACCGCCGAGGGCCTCTCGGTGCGCGACATGCTGATCGCGCAGTGCCGCCAGTGCATCACGGGTGTCGCTCTGCGCCTCCGGCAGTGTCTCGATGACGGCGTCGTAGTGAGCGATGAGAAGAGCCTCCTCAGCCGCCACGGTGGCGTCCGGCGACACGGGCTCGGGATCGGTGCCGATGGTCGCTGTCGGGGTGGCCTCGTCGTCGGATGAGCAGGCGGCCAGCAGGCCGACCGGCCCGATCAGGCCGAGCGCCGCCAGCCCTTGGCGGCGCGTCAGGCGCGGAGCGCTGGACAGCGGCGTGGCGGACATGCGCCAAGAATGTCATGGGCTCGGTACAGTTCATGTAGCGCTTCACCACAACAGCTCGACCACAACAGGAACCGGGAGACCCCATGGCATCGCCACGCACAGTGTTGCTCGACGGTCTCTCGGCGCCCCTGACCGAGCTCGGCGTCGACCTCGAGGACATCGACGTCACCAAGGCCGGCCGTCGTCACGTCGTCCGCGTCGTCATCGACCGGGATGGGGGAGTCGACCTCGATCTCGTGGCCCAAGTCAGCCAGCGCGTCTCCGAGCTCATGGACGCCCCGCCGCTCGATCGCGCGATCGACGGTGCGTTCGTCCTCGAGGTGACCTCGCCGGGCGTTGACCGCCCGCTGACCCTCCCGCGCCACTGGCGCAGGGCGCTCACGCGACTCGTCCGGGTCACGCTCTCCGACGGCACCGAGTTCGACGGCCGCATCACGGACGTTCCCGATGACGAGACCGTGGTGCTGGAGGTCGACGGAGAGGCCCGTGAGGTGGCCGTGGCCGATGTCACCCGAGCCGTCGTGCAGGTGGAGTTCAATCGCAAGGATGACAAGGACGGTGAGGAGTAGTCATGGATATCGATGTCAGCGCTCTGAAGGCTCTCGTCCGCGAGAAGGAACTGTCCCTCGACCTCGTGGTCGAGAGCATCGAGCAGGCCCTCCTCGTGGCCTATCACCGCACCGAGGGCGCGACCCAGACGTCACGCGTGACCCTGGACCGCAAGACGGGGCACGTCACGGTCTGGGCCGCCGAGACCGACGAGGACGGCGTCGTCCTGCGCGAGTTCGATGACACCCCTGAGGGATTCGGGCGCATCGCCGCCACGACCGCCAAGCAGGTGCTGCTCTCGCGCCTGCGTGAGGCGGAGGGTGACGTCACCATGAGCGAGTTCACCGGCCGCGAGGGCGATCTGGTGTCCGGCGTGGTGCAGCAGACGAGCAACCCGCGCATGGTGCGGGTCGACATCGGCAAGGTCGAGGCCAACCTGCCGCCCGAGGAGCAGGCACCGGGGGAGTCGTACGCCCACGGATCCCGTGTCAAGGCTGTGGTCACGGGGGTCCGCAAGGGCTTCAAGGGCCCGCAGGTGACCATCTCGCGCACCCACCCCAACCTGGTGAAGCAGCTGTTCGCGCTCGAGGTGCCCGAGATCGCCGACGGCACCGTCGAGATCACGGCCATCGCCCGCGAGGCGGGCCATCGCACCAAGATCGCGGTGAAGTCGAACGTCCCCGGAGTCAATGCCAAGGGCGCGTGCATCGGGCCGATGGGGCAGCGAGTGCGACAGGTGATGTCCGAGCTCAACGGCGAGAAGATCGACATCGTCGACAGCAGTGACGATCCTGCCGAGATGATCGCCCACGCGCTGTCACCCGCTCGGGTCACGGGCGTCCAGATCGTCGACCCGGTGGCTCGGGCCGCTCGTGTCATCGTCCCCGACTACCAGCTCTCGCTCGCGATCGGCCGCGAGGGGCAGAACGCCCGGCTCGCCGCGCGGCTGACCGGTTGGCGCATCGACATCCGCCCGGATACTGCTCCGTCCCCCGAGGCGTCGCCGGAGACTCCGACGGGTCCGCAGGGCGACGCGCCCCCGGCCGCGGACTGAGCACGGTGCCCAGCGGGGTACACTCGAGCGCGGTCAGCCTCTCGGGTCCCCAGCGCATGTGCGTCGGATGTCGCGGGCGTGCTGACGCATCGGAGCTGATCCGAGTGGTCGCCGAGGCAGGGAACGCGGTTCCCGACCCCCGGCGTCGACTCCCCGGTCGCGGAGCACATGTGCACCCGACCCAGCAGTGCCTTGATCGCGCAGAGCGGTCGAAGGCATTCACCCGGTCCCTTCGGGTGGCAGGTCCTCTGGACCTCGCCGCTCTGCGGGAGTGGGTGTCGACGTTGCAGAGAGAGTGACATGCACGACCGCGCGGAGCACCCGCCTCGCGTGACCACCACCGGCAGCCGCCGGTCCATCGGACTGGGAGTTCGAGGATGAACACCCCATGAGCACGCGAGCATGAACGTGTATCGCTGGCACTGACGGTCCGGAGCACCCTGCCCGGACCAAGACAGGAGAGTTGTGTCGAAGGTTCGGGTCCATGAGCTCGCCAAGGAGCTCGGGGTAACCAGCAAGGAAGTCCTCGCCAAACTGCAGGAGCAGGGCGAGTTCGTGAAGTCCGCCTCGTCCACGGTGGAGGCGCCCGTCGCCCGCCGTCTGCGTGAGGCCATGCCACCCGCCCCCGAGGGAGCGGCGAAGGCGCCCGCCAAGAAGAAGGCACCGGCCAAGAAGAAGGCCGCTGAGGCCCCCGCTGAGGCTGCGGCGCCCGCGGAGACACCCGCGGAGCCGGCCGGTGACGCCCCGGCACCTGCGCCGACCCCGACGCCGTCACCTGCACCGACCCCCGCGCCTGCTCCAGCGGCAGAGCCGGCCCCTGAGCCGAGTGCCCCGGAGCCGCCCGCCGAGCCGGAGGCTCCGGCCGCCAGCGCTGCACCGACTCCCACGCCTGCCCCACGTCCGGCAGGTCCGCGTCCGGGCAACAATCCGTTCAGCTCCGGCGGTGGCTCCGGCATGGGCCGCCCGGCAGGTCCGCGTCCGGGCAACAATCCGTTCAGCTCCGGTGGCGGCTCCGGCATGGGCCGCCCCGCTCCCGCCGTGCCGGGTGCACCGCGCCCCAATCCCGGCACCATGCCGCCCCGCCCGCAGCGTCCCGCTGGTCCGGGTGGTCGTGGTCCCGGCGGCCCGGGCGGCCGTCCCGGTGGTCCCGGCGGACGTCCGGGTGGTCCCGGCGGTGGTCAGGGTCGTGGTCCGGGTGGTCCCGGTGGCGGCTACGGCCGTGGTCCGGGTGGTCCCGGCGGCGGTCCGGGTGGTCCCGGCGGTCGCCCCGGTGGCTTC
>JAUHZW010000102.1 GCA_030425745.1 Actinomycetes bacterium | reverse complement strand
CAGAGCCGCGGCCGACGCCCCGTTGGCTCCCCTGAATGCTCCGGCTCCCGGATCAGTGGGCGGCCAGTCCGGTCAGTTCCTTACTACTTCGATGCAGACGGCCGCGACGGCCGCGCAAGCCCCCGCGCAGTTGATGGGCATTGCGGCCGCCGCCCCGCAGGGCCTCATTCAGGGCGTTCAGCATGCCCTGCAAGAGAGCGGCCAGCTGTCGGGGCAGGTCAACAAGCCAACGGGCGAACGCGACGACCTTTCGGGCCCTGAATACGACCACTCGGGCCCTGAACAGGAGCGAGATCCTGGTGACGACGACGGCGCGGGCTCTGCTGTCGAGGGAGCCGCGGCAGGTGACGAGGTATCGACGGATACACCTGGCCCTCGTCGCCAGCGGGATCAAGCTGGCGGCGTCGAGCTATAGAGGCATAGTCGGCGTCACCGGAAGTTAGGCACACCGCTAGCGAGGATGGCGGACAGTTTCGCCAGCCCGGATCGAGTGGCGCCGCCCCCGACGAGCCGAGATTGTTTATGGTGCTGTTGTGGAAAATATCGATCGTCGTCGCGCAATGTTGATGCTGGGGTTCGGGGCGGCGGCTGCCGCGCTTCCTCTTCCCGGTGCCCAGGCTCAACCGATCGTCGGCGATGTTCCACCGCCGCCAGCGCCCGGTAGCCCCGGCGGGCCGGCACCCGAGGCTGCCGATCCAGGTTCGGTCATGTTGTTCCAGGATGAATTCAACGGCCCGGCAGGCACACCACCCGACCCGGCGTGGTGGTTCATCGTCCCCGAACGGGAGACGATCAGGAACCCGCACGAATGGGACAAACCCTTCAACATGGGCCGCTACGTCACCGATCAGGAACACGTGTTCCAGGACGGCAACGGCCACCACCGTGGACCGCATGGTCGGATCACCGCTGGCTGTGCGGAAGGTGGCGGCATCCCAACCGCTCAACTGCTTGCCGACGAACTCGCTCACGATCGCCCCGCCTCCTGTCCGGTCGACGCTGCGCCGACCACCTGCACTCGCCTCGGCGGCTAGCCGACCGCTTCCATGACGTCGTCGCTGACGTCGAAGTTCGCGAACACGTTCTGGACGTCGTCGCTGTCCTCAAGGGCCTCGATGAGGCGGAAGACCTTGCGGGCGCCGTCCTCGTCCAATTCGACGGACACGCTGGGCAGGAAGTTCGTCTCGGCCGACTCGTAGTCGATGCCGGCCTCCTGGATCGCCGATCGGACGGCGAGCAGATCACCGGCCTCGCTGATCACCTCGAAGGCCTCACCGAGGTCGTTGACCTCCTCAGCGCCGGCGTCGAGGACGACGAGGAGGACGTCGTCCTCGGTCACGCCCTCAGCCTTGGGCACCAGGACCACGCCCTTGCGGTTGAACAGGTACGAGACCGAGCCCGGATCGGCCATTGAGCCGCCGTTGCGGGTCATGGCGACCCGCACCTCGGTCGCCGCGCGGTTGCGGTTGTCGGTGAGGCACTCGATGAGCACGGCCACGCCGTTGGGTCCGTAGCCCTCGTACATGATCGTCTGCCAGTCAGCTCCGCCAGCCTCAGCGCCGGATCCACGCTTGACGGCCCGCTCGATGTTGTCGAGCGGCACCGAGTTCTTGCGCGCCTTCTGGATGGCGTCGTAGAGGGTCGGGTTGCCGTCGGGGTCGCCACCGCCGGTGCGGGCCGCCACCTCGATGTTCTTCACCAGGCGGGCGAAGAGCTTGCCGCGCTTGGCGTCGATGGCAGCCTTCTTGTGCTTGGTCGTCGCCCATTTGGAGTGACCGCTCATGCCCTCTTCCTCACCTGTGTTCCATGACTGTCGCTACGAAGTACTCGTGGATCCGGGTGTCCCCGGTCAGCTCGGGATGGAACGCCGTCGCAACCAGAGGCCCCTGCCGGACCGCGACGATCGTACCGTCGTGGCCAGATCGGGAGACGGTCGCGAGGATGTCGACGGAGTCAGCCACCGACTCGACCCACGGGGCGCGGATGAAGACGGCCGGAAAGGGCTCCGGCCCGATCGCCCCGACCGGCACGTCCACCTCGAACGAGTCGACCTGCCGACCGAACGCATTGCGGCGGACAGTCATGTCGATGCCGCCGATCGTCTCCTGATCCGGCCGCGCATCCTCGACGCGGTCCGCGAGCATGATCATCCCCGCACACGAGCCGAACATCGGCATCCCCGAGGCGCGGGCCTGTCGCAGCGGCTCCATGAGTCCGTCGCGCAGTGCGAGCTTGGACATCGTCGTGGACTCCCCGCCGGGGATCACCAGACCATCGACGTCGCGCAGCCCTTCCTCGGATCCCACCGGCACTGCCCGCGCCCCTGCCGCAGCGAGGGATCTGATGTGCTCGCGGACGTCACCCTGAATCGACAGGACCCCGACGACGGGGCCGTCGGACATCACCAGCCCCGGTCCTCCAGGCGGTGGTGCACCGGGATGTCGGCGACGTTGATGCCGACCATGGCCTCACCGAGACCCCGGGACACCTTCGCGACGACATCGGGGTCGTTGAAGTGGCGCGTGGCCTGCACGATCGCGTCGGCGCGCTCCGCCGGGTTGCCGGACTTGAAGATGCCCGAGCCCACGAAGACGCCATCAGCGCCCAACTGCATCATCATCGCGGCGTCGGCCGGCGTGGCGATGCCACCGGCCGTGAACAGCACGACGGGCAGGGCGCCGGTCTCGGCGACCTCCTTGACGAGCGGGTACGGCGCCTGGAGCTCCTTGGCCGCGACGTAGATCTCGTCGTCGGAGAGGGCCGCCAGCTGCGCGACCTCGCGACGGATCTTGCGCATGTGCGTGACCGCATTGGAGACATCGCCGGTGCCCGCCTCGCCCTTGGACCGGACCATGGCCGCGCCCTCGGTGATGCGCCGCAGCGCCTCGCCGAGGTTGGTGGCACCGCACACGAAGGGGACGGTGAACTGCCACTTGTCGATGTGGTTGGCGTAGTCGGCCGGGGTGAGCACCTCGGACTCGTCGATGTAGTCGACACCGAGGGACTGCAGCACCTGCGCCTCGGCGAAGTGACCGATGCGGGCCTTGGCCATCACGGGGATCGAGACCGCATCGATGATGCCGTCGATCATGTCGGGGTCCGACATGCGGGCCACGCCGCCCTGGGCACGGATGTCGGCCGGCACCCGCTCGAGGGCCATCACCGCGACCGCACCGGCATCCTCGGCGATCCTGGCCTGCTCAGGGGTGACGACGTCCATGATGACGCCGCCCTTGAGCATCTCGGCCATGCCCCGCTTGACCCGGTCCGTACCGACGACAGGGGATGCGTCCGTCACGTGCTACCTCGCTTGTCCGGGGCCAGCCCACACGAGCGGCCCATGCTTCTCAGGGGATCCCATCCTAGGCGCCTAGCGGGCAGGCAGCCCGCCGGGCATGGTGTCGTCCATCTCCCAGGTCTCCGGCCATGGCGTGTGACCGGCGAGCCGGAACACCCGGGCCATGCGCTGACGGCGCAGTTGGCGACAGGCGCGCACCGCATCGTTGTGGAACCTCCGGGAGAGCTGCACGCGTCGACAGGCCGCCTCCAGCTCCTGCAGCGCGGAAGCTCCCTCGGCAGACTCGCTGACCAGCTCGGCATCCTCGGGATCGATCACGGCCACCAGGGCTGCCGTGAGATTCGACTCGGCCATGGCCCGCTGATCGATCCCCTGATCCGCCGATGTGCGGGCCGTGTGGGCGGCATCGGCCAGCAGGATGCTCGAGGCCGGATCGAGCAGGCCGGAGGCCGCGAGTTCCTGGGACACGGCCGACCGGCGGAGCAGGTGCGAGTCCAGTGCGAGGGCCGAGGTGTCGATGCGACGGTGCAGATGGTCGAGGCGACCGGCCGTCATGCTCAGGTACAGAGCGAACACGACGAGGCCGATCACCACGACGATGCCGACCGCCCACCAGCCGCTCATGCGGTGTCCTCTCGGGCGTTACCGCGGGACAGCCGGCCGACGAGCTGGCCCCGCAGGTCCTCGGTGACCTTCTCGCCGGGAAGGCGCACGCTGTCGTAGACCGCGATGACCTCGTCGACGACGCGATCCCAGTCGAACTCCCGCACGCGGGTGTCGCCGGCCGCGACCAGCCGCTCGCGCTCCGCGGGATCCCGCAGCACCTCCAACAGTGCCCCTGCGAGCGCATCGGAGTCGCCGTTGGGGAAGAGCCGGCCGCAGCGGCCGTCCTGCAGCACGCGTCGGAACGCGGGGAGATCGGAGGCGACGACGGCCGCCTGCGCCGCCATGGCCTCGACCAGAACGATGCCGAACGACTCCCCACCGGTGTGCGGGGCGACGTACACGTCGACCGACCGCAGCGCACGCGCCTTGTCCTCATCGCTGACAAGGCCCAGAAAGCGAACGTTGGCACGACAGCCGTCCGGGACCCGCTCCTCGAATTCGTCGAGGTCACCCGGTCCGGCGATCAGCACCTGCAGGTCCGGGATCTCCGAGACGAGGCTCGGCAGCGCTGCCAGCAGCACGGCCAGGCCCTTGCGGGGCTCGTCGAGGCGACCGAGGAAGAGGATCGCCGGCCGGTCCGGGTCGACATCGGGCAGGCGTTCGGTGGAGGCGAAGGCGGAGACGCGCACTCCGTTCGGGATCAGGATCGCGTCACCGCCGAGGTGGTTCACCAGCGTGCGCCGGGCGTCCTCGCTGACCGCGATCCGGCCCCGGACCTTCTCCATCGCGGTCTGGGCGATGTAGTACGTCGCCGAGAGGATCCGCGAACGGTCATTGGAGCTGTGCCAGGTGGCCACGATCGGGCCGCGGGCGACCCACAGAGCGAGCAGCGACAGGCTCGGGGCGACCGGCTCGTGCACGTGCAGCACGTCGAAGTCCCCATCGCGGATCCATGCCTGGACACGTCGTGTGGACTTCACACCCATGCTCAGTCGCGCGACGGAGCCGTTGTAGCGCACCGGCACCGGCCGACCGCCATCCACGACATCGGCGGGCAGATCCGCGGGGTCCTCGGCCGGGGCGAGGATGCTGACCTCGTGCCCGTGGTCTCGCAGGGCATGGGCGAGATCGGCGATGTGCTGACGCACGCCGCCCGGCACGTCCCATGCCCAGGGGCTGACCAGCCCGACCCTCATCGCATACCCCCGGGTGCCGTCGCGCCGGCATCCGCGCGTGCCGCCAACCGCTCCGGATCGAGATCCGCCAACCAGACCGGCTGCATCATGTGCCAGTCGACAGGGTGTGCCCGGATCCCGGCCCCGAAGGCGTCTGCGATGCCCTGCGTGATGCCGATGATCTGCTCGTCCCGTGGACCGTCGGGCACCGGGACGGCGTCGTGCACGTGGCCCATCGTCCGGCCGTCCTCGTACCAGAGGGTGACGGGATGGACGGGAGCCCCGGTCAGGAGACCCAGTAGCGCCGGCCCGGCCGGGAACGAGGCGGGCTCGCCCAGGAGGTTCACCGCGATTCCGTTGCGCGAGATGTCGCGGTCGCCCATGAGCGGCACGAGCCGCCCCTCCCGCAGTCGTCGCGCGAGAGCGCGCACGAGCCCGGGATCGCCGGTCGGCAGGATCTCCATCCCCAGGCCCTCGCGGTAGTCGAGGAACCGCCGATACAGGCCCTCCGGCTTGAGGCGCTCCGCGACCGTGGTCAGACCCCCGTAGCGCAGGCATGCCCAGGCTCCCGCGTGGTCCCAGTTGCCCGAGTGATCGACGACCATGAGCGCTCCGGACTCGCCGGCCACTGCTGCGTCGAGGATCTCGCGACGCTCGAGAACGAAGGACTCGCGCACCCGTGCGGGTGACCACGTGGGCAGCCGGAAGGTGTCGCACCAGTACCGCAGGTAACTGCGCAGGGACAGGCGCGCCAACTCGCTGACATCGCCCGCGGATGCGCCGGGCTGCACTCGGGAAAGGTTGCGCTCGAGCTGCCGGACCCCGTCGCCTCCACGGCGCCACATCACATCCGCTGCCTGGGCGAACGTGCGGTATGCCGCCCGCTCCGGCAGGGCGCGGACCACCCGCCAGCCGGTCGCGAAGGCCCACTCCGTGGCCGCGTCGGAGGTGCGTCGACTCCAGCTCGCCCGGTCAGCCATTGCCGTCCGGCGCGCGCGGTGCCTTCAGTTGGTCGCGGACCGTCCAGATCCGCTGGCCCACGGTGATCAGGCCCAGACCACCGAGGATCCACAGTGCTGCTGGCAGCACATACGGGACGCCGAAACCTGCCAGCAGCGCAGCGACCCCCGCGACGATCAGCCGTTCGGCGCGCTCCGCGATGCCCACGTTGGCGGTCGCGCCGACGGCCTCGGCCCGCGCCTTGGAGTACGACGTCACCTGCCCGGTCACCAAAGCGAGCAGCGCAGCGGCGGTGATCCAGGGCTGGTCCTGGAATGCCCCGTACAGGGCGAGGCCGCCGAAGATGGCTCCGTCGGCGACCCGGTCGAGCGTGGCGTCGAGGAAGTTGCCCCACGGCCCCGAGGTGCCGGAGATCCGGGCCATGGTGCCGTCGAGCAGGTCGCTCATGGACAGCACGAGCATGATGAGGACTGCGGGGATGAAGTCTCCTTGCGGCAGCAGCCACAGCGCGACACCCGCGGTCAGGACAGTGCCGGCGACGGTCACGGCATCGGGCGACACGTGCAGCCGGAGGAGCAGCCGCGCCGGCGGCTCGATGAGGCCGCTCATGACCTTGCGGGCAGCCGGGTTGTTCAGCACGGTGCGACTCTAGCGGCGCTGACCGTCCGCTCTCCCCGGTTGCCTCCGCCCATGACGACGGAGCAGGCTTGCGGGTGAGTCCGAGGAGGAGCCATGGCCGACACCCGTCGCGAAGCATCCGGAGGTCCTGCCGCACTGCCTGACAGTGCCGAGCGGGTCCGCAACGTCGTTCTCGTGGGACCCGCCGGATCAGGGAAGACGACCCTTCTGGAGTCGCTCGCCGCCGCGGCTGGGGCGATCAGCCGCCGTGGATCCATCGCCGACGGGACCACCATCGGCGATCACGACCCGGTGGCGATCCGCCAGCAGCGCTCCGTGGAGCTCAGCGCCTCGACGTTCGCGTGGCGGGATGCGGTGATCACCGTGCTCGACACCCCGGGCTATGCCGACTACACCGGTGAGCTCCGCGCCGGGCTGCGCGGCGCCGATGCGGCTCTCTTCGTCGTCTCCTCGGTCGACGGGGTCGACGCCACGACCGCGCGCCTGTGGGACGAGTGCGAACTGGTCGGGATGCCGCGCGCGATCGTCGTGACGAACCTCGATCGCGAGCGGGCGGACTTCGACGAGACGGTCGCTGTCTGCCAGCGCATCTTCACCGGCGGGGGCGGCGTGCTTCCCCTGTTCCTGCCCATCCACGGCGATGACGACTCGGTCGTCGGCTTCATCGATCTCCTGGACGAGCAGATCTGGCACTGGAGCGACGGGACCCTGCAGGTGTCCGAGGCCGAGGACCGGCACCGGGA
>JAUHZW010000101.1 GCA_030425745.1 Actinomycetes bacterium | reverse complement strand
GCGATCGTGACAGCGGGCGTGGCCGTGGGGTCGCTGACCTGGTGGCTGGCGCTGACCACCGGGGTGTGGGCTGTCCGGCATGCCGTCAGTGATCGCGTCATGCTGTGGGTCAACCGCGTCTCCGGAGGTCTTCTCATGGCCTTCGGGCTGCTCGCCGTCATCGCTGGAGTGAGAGGTCTGCTGTGACCGTCGCGGTGATCTTCACCAGTACCCGTGCTGAGGGGGACGACGAGGCCTATGCCGAGGCGGCCGCGCGCATGGTCGAGCTCGCGGAGCAGCAGCCGGGGTTCGTCGGCTTGGAGTCGGTTCGCGACCCTGCGACGCGTCGCGGCATCACCGTCTCCTACTGGGCGGACGAGGCGAGTGCCCGGGCGTGGAGGGGCATCGCCGAGCACGTGGCTGCGCAGGAAGCTGGCCGGGAGCGCTGGTACTCCACGTACGAGGTCGTCGTCGCCGACATCACCCGGTCGTATCGACACCCGAACTAGTCAGGGCAGCGCGCGCCGCAGAGCGACAAGCGCGTGGTGGGCGGAGGTGAGCCCAGCCGTGGTCCCGTCGGTGTCATGGGCCTCGAGGCAGTCCCGGCCCAACACCGCGATGAGGTCGCCATAGGCCTGCGGCCTGAGGTCCGGGAGCAGGGCGTTGTCCGGGATCGGAACGCCCATCGATCTGCCCGCCGCCACGAGTGCGTTGGCGCATGCGTACACGTCGTCCGTCGTCGTCTGAAGGCGCTGCAGCGGCATCGAGCCGAGCCGGTCGGTGACGCGCCGAAGCTCGCGCTCGGTCTCCTCCCGCAGATCCGGACCAGGGCCCGCGCTCATGATTCCCTCGCCTTGCGCTGCACGAATGACCGCACCTGCTCGCGGGCCCGAACCCGGATCTCCGGACCGTGCGTGAACGCGGCGACGTCGTACTCGGTGTCAGCCAGCACATGGGCGGAGCGCTGGTTGAGCGGTGCATCCGTGCACACCGCGGAGACCGGCCACGACATCCCCCACATCATGTTGAAGATGACATCACCGGTGATGAGGACGCCGCTGGGCTGGTGCAGCAACGAGATGTGACCGGGTGTGTGGCCGGGGGTGTGGAGTACGCGGAGCCCGTCGGCGATCGGCAGCTCCTGCCCGTCGGTCAGCGTCTCGCTGACGACGACCGGGTCGAACCGCGCGGCCGGGCCGCGGGAGATCAGCCGCCCCAGACCGGTGTCCGCACCGGGCGCCGCCGTGCCCGCCGCGATGTATCCAGCGTCGTCGTCATGCACATCGACCCCGGTGGCGCGGGAGGCGTCGACGAGTTCATGAGCCCCACCGGCATGGTCGGCGTGCGCATGGGTCAGGACGATCCGCGTGACATCACTGGGGTGCTTCCCGATTCCCGCCAGCGCGGCCACGATGCGCCGCGGCGCGCGCTTCAGACCGGTGTCGACCAGCGTGACCTGTCCGTCGTCGTCGACCAGGGCGAAGGAGTTGATCGCGTCACCCATCGTCGGGATGCGGTACACCCCGGGGGCGAGTTGGACGATCGGCGCGGGCACCCGACCAGCGTACGAGCCGGGCGGCTACGGCGCGGGTCGAAGTCCGCCACCGGGGAAGCCACCCGCTCCCTCGGTCACCGAGTCCGCGGTGAGAGTGCCGTCGTCGTCCACCGTGCCGCGAACGATGACGTTGCCGCCCACGGGCAGATCCGCGAGTGGCACCTCCACCGACGTCGTGACGGATGTGCCCTCGGGGACCTCAACGGTGATGGTCTCGCCGTCCGGGGTGGTGATGGTCAAGGTGCTGCCATCGACAGATTCCACGGTGCCGATGGTGAGGTCACCGGGTCGGCCAGCCGGGCGCCCACCGATCGCGCCGGCAGGGTCCGAGGCGATGGCCGGCTCGCTCGGGTCGGTGAGCACCTGCGCGCCGGCCGGGCTGGGTGCACCGCCCGGGAAGCGCGGCTGCGCATCGCCGCCGATGCCGCTCGCCGCCTTCTGCATGCAGGATCCCATCGTGAAGCCGACCGCCAGGATCAGCAGCACGAGCAGGATCCAGGTCAGCTTGTTCGGCTTGGCGTGCTGCCTCTTGGCGAGCAGCTCCTTGAGGTCATCGTCGTTCGGCTCAGGAGCCGTGGTGGTGGGCTCACTCATCTCGCTGTCACTCATGTCGTGGTCCTATTCATGTCGCAGCGCCTCGATCGGTCGTAGGGATGCCGCGCGGTTCGCGGGGTAGCTGCCGAAGAAAAGCCCGATGGACACCGACACGACGAACGCGCCGATCACCGACGACGGCACGATCACCGGGGTCACACCGGCGACTGAGATGCGGGTGACGAGCAGGGCGAGCACCACTCCGATCCCGCCGCCGATGACGGAGAGCACCATCGCCTCGATGAGGAACTGCGTCATGATCGCGGACTTGCGTGCCCCGATCGCCTTGCGGATGCCGATCTCCCGCGTCCGCTCCGTGACGGTGACGAGCATGATGTTGGTGATGCCGATGCCGCCGACGAGCAGGCTGATCGCCGCCACCGCTCCGAGCAGGACGGTGAAGATGCCGATGGTGTCCTGCACCGTCGAGATCAGCGACGCCTGGTTCAGCACCTGGTAGTCGCGGGTGTCCTCGCTCGTCGTCCCGTGGCGCTGGTCGAGGATCGACGTGATCTCGGACTCCGCCGCGGTGCTGACCTCGGATGAGGCCGCCTGCACGAGGATCGTGTCGAGGCTGCCGTAGCCGGTGAGCTTGCTCTGCACCGTGCTCAGCGGCGCGACGGCGACATCATCGGCATCGAGGAAGCCGCTGCTGCCCTTCTCCTCGATGGTGCCGACGACGGTGAAGGGGACGCCGCCACACGTGACGACCTTGTCGAGGGGATCGGCCTCGCCGAAGAGCTCCTTGATGACGGTCTGGCCGAGCACGATCGATCGGCGACTGTTCACGACATCATCCGTCGTCAGCGGCGTGCCGGTGGCGATATCGCTGTTGGTCGATCCGAAGTACGACGGCCAGGTGCCGGTGATCGACGTGTCGTAGCTGGATCCGCCGTATGTGCAGGTCGCGGCGGCTGACACGACGGGCGTCGCGGAGACGACGTCGGGTGCCAGCACCGGGTCGACCAGGGCGACGGCATCATCGACCGTGAGGTCCTTGAACTGCGTGCGGCCGCTCTCGCCGCCACCGCCGAAGGTGCCGTGTCGAACCGTCAGGGTGTTGGTGCCGAGGCTCTCGATGCTCGACGTGACGGCGACCGATGCCCCGTTGCCGATCGCCATGAGGACGATCACCGCGGCCACACCGATGAGGATGCCGAGCATCGTCAGCCCCGATCGCAGCTTGTTGGCGGCGATGCCCTGCAGGCCGATGCGGATGGTCTCGAGGATGTTCATGCGGTGTTCCGCCGATCCTCGGAGATGAGTCCGTCGATGAGGGTCACCACGCGCCCGGCGTGATCGGCGACGTCGTCCTCATGGGTGATCATCACGATCGTGCGGCCCTGATCGTGCAGGTGGCCCATGAGGGTGAGGACGTCGTTGGTCGAGCGGCTGTCCAGATTGCCGGTGGGTTCATCGGCCAGCAGGAGTGACGGCTCGGCGACCAGTGCGCGGGCCACCGCGACGCGCTGCTGCTGGCCGCCGGAGAGCTCGTTGGGCTGATGGTGCATGCGGTCGGCGAGCCCCACCGCCTCGAGTGCGGCTACGGCCCGCTGGCGTCGTTCGCGTCGGCCCACACCGCGATACACGAGCGGCAGTTCGACGTTGGACAGGGCTGAGGTGCGCGGGATCAGGTTGAACGACTGGAAGATGAAGCCGATCTTTCGGTTGCGCACGATGGACAGCGCGCCCTCGTCGAGGTCATCGATGTTGATCCCGTCAAGGGCGTAGTGGCCGGATGTCGACACGTCGAGCGCCCCGATGATGTTCATCAGCGTGGACTTGCCGGAGCCGGACGCGCCCATGATCGCGACGTAGTCGCCGCGGTCGATCGACAGGTCGATGCCGCGCAGGGCATTGACCTCGGTGTCGCCGGCACCGTAGGTCTTGGTGATGCCCTGAAGGTCGATGACGGGCGTGCTCATGTCACCTGCCGCCGGGGGGTGGGCCGCCGAAGCTGCTGCGCCCACTGCCGCCCCCGAACGGGAAGCCGCTGGCCTCGCCGACCTCGATGACCAGTTGATCGCCCTCGCTGACCCCGCTGGTGATCTCGGTGCCCGAGTCGCCGGCCAGCCCGGTGGTGACGTCGACGACGGTGTCGACCTCGCCGTCGCGGATCGTCACCGTGCTGCGGTCGCCGACGGTGGTGATCGCAGCAGTCGGCACCCACACGACGTCGTCGACCTGCTGGGTCGTCACGACGACGCTCACGCTCATGCCCTCGCGCGCGCCCTCTGGCGAGGAGTCCAGGGTGATGGTCGCGCTGTAGGTGGTGACGCCGCTGCTGGTGATCGCCCCGGTGCCGGTCTGCTCGGTGGGCAGAAGCGCCACGGAGGTGACGGTGCCCTCGGCGGTGGTGCCCGGCAGTGCGTCGAAGCTGACGACCGCCTTCTGCCCGGGCGCGAGCTTCAACGCGTCAGCCTCGGAGAACTCGGCGACGATCTCGAAGGGTGCGTCCGGGATCACGGTCATCACAGCGACGCCGGGGGTGACGGTGTCTCCGACCTCGAGGTCGACGGACCCGACTGTGCCGTCCAGCGGTGAGCGCAGAACCGTCATGGCGAGGTTGTCGCGGGCGACGGTGAGGCCGGCCTTGGCCACGTCGATCGCCGCCTGGTTGGGGGTGATCTCGGACTTGCCGATGCTCACGGCCTCCGCCGCGGCCGACTGCTGCGCGAGGGCCTCGCGCGCCGCCTGCACGGCCTGACGGTCGGCTTCCAGACCCTTGCGCTGCGTGAGCAGTGCGGAGTCGAGGGACTGCTGCGCGGCGGTGACCCCGTCGGTGCCGGCCGCGCGGAGGGTGGCCTGCAGCTTGCGCAGGTTGACGTTGGCGGTGGTGATCCCGGCATCGGCGCTGACCAGGGCCTGGCGGGCGGTGATGTCGGCGGTCTCATTCGCCTTCACCTGCAGGGCGTACGTCTGCTCGGCGCTGCGCAGGGAGTTCACGGCACTGGTGCACTGGGTTGAGTCCGAGCCGTAGGTGTCGCACTGAGTGACCTGCGTGGAGCGGGCGGAGTCGACGTTGACCTGCGCCTGGCTGAGCTTCACCTGGTTGGTCTCGGCGGTCTTGACCGCGTTCTCGACGGCGTTGTCGTAGGCCGTCTGGGCCGTGCTGACAGCGGCCTCAGCCGCACGCAACTGGGCCCACACGGTGTCGTCGGGGCACGCACCCTCGGGGGTCAGGCAGGCCTCGGACCAGGAGCCCTGCGCATCCTTCAGTGCCTGACGGGCGACGTCGACGCTCTGCTGGTAGCTCTTCTTGTTCAGCCGCTGGTTCTTCTCCGCCTCGGCCAGGTTGGTGCGTGCGGCCTGCAGGGACAGCGAGGACTGGTCAGCACTGGACACCGCCTGCGCGTAGGAGCTCTTGGCGCTCGCCAGAGCCTGGCGCTGTGTGGTGTCGTCCAGCGCCGCGAGTTCCTGATCGATGGTGACAGTGTCACCCTCGGCGGCATCGACGGTCGCGACGGTGCCGGTGATGTCGAAGGACAGGTTGACCAGGCCGGCGGTCTCGACGGTGCCGGTGGCGGTGACGGTCTCACTGACCGAGCCGAGCTGGGCGGGCACCGTGCGTCCGGTCTGCTCGGCCGGCTGCGGCATGAGGAGGGCGAAGCCGACCCCGATGACGGCGAGAACGAGCACGCCGAGGCCGATGTTGATCCACACGATGCGACGGCGCATGCCCTCAAGCCTGTCCTACGTGGGCTCGGAAAGCCACTGCAGGGTGTAAGCGTTGTGTCAGAGCGCCGGCAGCGCGAGACCCGTGTTGGCGTGGCACCGGTAGCCGTGGGGGTTCTTGTCCAGGTACTGCTGGTGGTACCCCTCGGCGAGGAAGTAGGGGGTGCCCTCGGCGTCGGAGATCTCGGTGGTGATCTCGGGGTAGCCGCGCTCGGCGATGACGGTGGCGTAGGCGTCACGTGTGCGCCGGGCGACATCGGCCTGCTCGGCGGTGGTGGTCCAGATCGCGCTGCGGTACTGGGTGCCGACATCGTTGCCCTGCCGGTAGCCCTGGGTGGGGTCGTGGTTCTCCCAGAACACCTTGAGGATGTCGTAGGGGGAGACGACGGACGGGTCGTAGGCGACCATGACGGCCTCGGCCTGCCCGGTGCGCCCGGAGCAGACCTCCTCATACGTGGGGTTCGGGGTGGAGCCGCCCATGTAGCCGACGCTGGTCGCGACCACGCCGGGCAGCTGCCAGTAGATCTCCTCAGCTCCCCAGAAGCAGCCCATGGCCAGGTAGATGACGTCGATCTCCCGCTCGCGGCCGTCCGCGTCGGTCCATGGCCCGGTCAGGGAGGTGCCCAGGACGGTGTGCGGTGCAGGGGAGGGGAGCAGGGAAGCTTCGCGCCCGGGAAGCGCGGCATCCGGCTCGACCATGGCGGACTTCCGGCTGAAGAGGTTCATGGATCAAGGGTAGGTGGATTCAGCAGCGGCGCAGGTCGGTGCCGGTGGCGGGTGCCGTCTGGGGCGATGAAGACACAGGAACCGTCGGCTGCGGAATCCACGATCTGCCATCCCCCGTGGGTCTTGCCGTTGTGGTGCCGGCGGCACAGCAGGCCGGTGTTGGCGATCGATGTCCATCCGCCGGCACTGAAGTCCTCGGCATGGTCCACATCGCAGAGGACGGCTCGGGCGGTGCATCCCGGGAACCGGCAACCGCCGTCCCGTGCGACGAGCCAGGCGACGAGCTCGGGGGTCGGGGTGTAGGTGTGGGCGCCGCGATCGATCAGCGCTCCGGTGGCCGGGTCACTGATGAGCCGGCGGAGCGTGGTCGGGACGGTGGGATCTGCCAGCAGGGTCAGGATCTCGTCACGGTCGACCGCACCTGGGGCCGCGGACCCGACGCGGACCCAGCCGGGCACGTCGACGGCACCGCCGGTCAGGCCGAGGAGCGTGGCGGCGTCGATGACGACGCTGATCTCGGCGCGGACCTGCCCGGGGGTCGGCTCCGGTGTGACGGAGCGGGCGCCGTCATCCCCGCTCAGGCCCAGCATCCCGAGCAGGGCACGCGCTCGATGCTGCCCGAGGGTGAGCCGTTCCACGTCGCTCGCTCCGGCCGCGATCGCCTCCGCCTGCTCGCGCCGCCGGGACCGGGCCTGCGAGTCGACCACCGCCATGATCCGGGCGGCGTCGACACTCGAGAGCACGGCCGTGATCGACATGAGCCCATCGCCCTCGGACTGTGCGGTCACATCGATGCGTGCTCGCGCGCGCCGACGTCGGGAGCGCTCCCCGGCGGCATCGATCCGCGCCACCAGACGCTCGGCCTGCGACTCGGTGCGCCCGTGCGTGGAGGACTCGGCGATCGGGATC
>JAUHZW010000100.1 GCA_030425745.1 Actinomycetes bacterium | reverse complement strand
CGTGGTCATGGCGACATCGGCCCCGGCGAGCAGCGCCTTCGCCATGGCTTTTCCGCTGTGCACGCCGGACGTCACCGCCATGGAGGTGTGTGGGATGAGCGGGCGCAGGATCGCGGTCCACCGCAGTGGCAGGCGGAGCTCGGACTCCGCCGAGAGCTCGAGGTGCGGGGTGACATCGAGGGTCTCCAGGTCCAGGTCCGGCTGGTAGAACCGGTTGAACAGGACCAAGCCGTCGGCCCCGGAGTCCACCAGAGCACGGGCCATGTGGGCCATCGAGGTGAAGTACGGGGAGATCTTCACGCTGACCGGGATGTCGACCTCCTGACGCACGCCCGCGACGAGGTCGAGGTAGCGCTGCTCGACATCCGCGGCCGTCACCGTCGGGTCAGCGACGACCTCGTAGGTGTTCAACTCGATGGCACTCGCCCCCGCGTCCTCCAGATCCCGCGCATACCGGATCCATCCCCCGGGGGTGTGGCCGTTCAGGCTCGCGATGACGGGGATCGAGAGCGACCCGGCGGCCTGCTCGACGAGCACCAGGTGTCGCTCGAGGCCCAGGTGGTCGAGGTCCACGTCGGGGAAGTATCCGGCCGCCTCGGCCCCGACGTCGGCGGCGGCCTCCATGCGCTCGTAGAGCACGAGCGCCTCGGCCTCGACCTCCTCCTCGAACAGGCTGGGCAGGACCACCGCGGAGACACCGGCGTCCTCCAGCCGCAGGAGCGAGTCCATGCGCCCGGTGAGGGGTGAGGGTGAGGCCACCAGCGGTGAGGACAGGTCCAGCCCCAGGTACGTCGTCCGCAGATCCATGACTACTCCCCCTCCCCTTCCGATGCGTCGTCGCTCGTGGCGGGAATTCCCACCTCATTTCCAGCCACCAGCGACGACGCATCGGTGGGGACGTTCCGTTCGACGTCGGCGAGCTGCTCGTAGTAGTGCCAGCGCTCGTCGACATCGGCCTGCGCGAGCGCCTGCAGGTGCTCCGCCCGCTCCGGGTCCGTGCGCTCCAGGACCGCGAACCGGGTCTCCTCCCGCAGGAAGTCCCGCAGCGGCACACTCGGCTTCTTCGAGTCCAGACTGAACGGATGCGTCCCAGCCTCCGGGCTCGGGTGGTACCGGTACAGCGGCCAGTACCCCGACTGCACCGCGGCCTTCTGGTGACCCATCGACGTCGACATGTCGATGCCGTGGGCGATGCAGGTGGAGTACGCGATCACCAGGCTCGGCCCGTCATAGGCCGCCGCCTCCCGCAACGCTCGCACGGTCTGGGTCTCGTTGGCACCGAGGGCGATCTGCGCGACATACACATCGCCGTAGGCCTCGGCGAGCAGGCCGAGGTCCTTCTTGCGGGTGCCCTTGCCGTCACTCGCGAACTTGGCCGTCGCAGCACGGGGCGTCGACTTGGACGCCTGACCTCCGGTGTTGGAGTAGACCTCGGTGTCGAGCACGAGGATGTTGACGTTGCGGCCGCTGCTGAGCACGTGGTCGAGACCGCCGAATCCGATGTCGTAGGCCCAGCCGTCCCCGCCGATCAGCCAGACCACCACAGGCACGAGGGCATCAGCCAGGGAGTCGAGTTGGCGGGCCCGCGGCTCGGAGAGGCCGGCCAACTGCTCCCGCAGCCGCCCGACGCGCATCCGCTGACGAGCCAGCCCGGGCTCATCCTCGGGCCCGGGCTCGTCATCGAGCAGTTCCCGGGCCAGTTCGACCCCGACGTCCTCGGCCAGAAGCTCCAGCAGCCGACGCGCCTCTGCCCGCTGGGCATCCGCGGCCACGCGCATCCCGAGGCCGAACTCGGCGTTGTCCTCGAACAGCGAGTTGTTCCAGGCCGGTCCACGTCCCTCGGCATCGGCAGCCCACGGGGTGGTCGGCAGGTTGCCCCCGTAGATCGAGGAGCAGCCGGTGGCATTCGCCACCACCATGCGGTCACCGAACTGCTGACTCAGCAGTTTCGCGTACGGCGTCTCACCGCAGCCGCTGCAGGCACCGGAGAACTCGAACAGCGGCTGCAGCAGTTGGGATCCCTTCACCGTGTCATGCCGCACGGCCTCGCGGTCCACCTCGGGGATGGAGAGGAAGAAGTCGAAGTTGCGACGTTCACCCTCGCGCAGGTCCAGCGCTGGCACGAGATCGAGGGCCTTGTGGCGAGCCTCCTCCTTGCTGCGCGCCGGGCAGACGTTGACGCAGATGCCGCAGCCGGTGCAGTCGTCGGGCGCCACCTGGACAGTCAGCTGCGTGCCCGCCGGCAGTTCCCGGCCGCCGAACGGCTTGGACAGGAACCCTTCCGGCGCACCCGCGCGATCCGCCTCCGGGTAGGCCTTCATCCGGATCGCCGCATGCGGGCAGGCGATGGCGCACTTGCCGCAGTCGATGCACAGCGACGGATCCCACACCGGGATCTCCTGGGCCAGCGCCCTCTTCTCCCACCGCGCGGTGCCGGTCGGGAAGGTCCCGTCGACGGGCAGGGCGCTCACCGGGAGGGCATCGCCCTCTCCGGCCACCATCCGCGCCGTGACGTCGCGCACGAAGTCGGGCGCTGATGTGTCCAGCCCGTGTCGCCGTTCGCGCGTGGCCGTGACCTGACCGGGCACGACGACCCGCTCCAGCGCCGCCAGTGAGGCGTCGATCGCAGCATGGTTGCGCTCGACCACGGCCCGGCCACGTCGACCGTAGGCCGTGGTGACGGATTCCTTGATGAGTTCGATGGCTTCGTGCGGCTCCAGCACGCCGGAGAGGGCGAAGAAGGCCGGCTGCATCACGGTGTTGATGCGAGTGCCGAGACCGACCTCGCGGGCGATGCGGTGCGCGTCGATGGTCCACACCTGCAGATCGCGGTCGAGCACCGCCTGCTGCGCCTCGACAGGAAGCCGCGACCACACCTCCTCGCCGGAGTACGGCGCGTTGAGCAGCACGGTGCCTCCCTTGGCGGCACGCTCGAGGATCGGCATCCGCTCCAGCAGCCCGAACTGGTGGCACGCCACGAAGTCGGCCTCGTCGAGCAGGTAGGTCGAGTGGATGGGGTCGGGGCCGAAGCGCAGATGCGACACGGTGACCGATCCGGACTTCTTGGAGTCGTACTCGAAGTAGCCCTGCGCCTGCAGCTCGGTGTGCTCGCCGATGATCGTGATGCTGTTCTTGTTGGCGCCGACGGTGCCGTCGCTGCCGAGGCCGAAGAACAGCGCCGTGCGCACGGCCGACTCCCGAAGCGCGATGTCGACAGGCGCCAGTGACAGGCCCGTGACATCGTCGACGATGCCGAGGGTGAACTGGCGGCGCGGAACCTCCTGGGCCAGTTCGGCGAAGACAGCGGCCGCATCTGCGGGGACGAACTCCTTGGACCCCAGCCCATAGCGGCCGCCCACCACGTCGATGGGCCGCCCGGCACCGGCGACCGCGATGGTCACATCCAGATGCAGGGGCTCTGCCGGGGCACCCGGCTCCTTGGTGCGGTCGAGCACTGCGATGCGCCGCACTGTCGCCGGAAGGGCCTCTAGCAGCGCCTGGGTCGGGAAGGGACGGAACAGGTGCACGGTGACCATGCCGACCCGCTCCCCCCGCTCGACGAGGGCATCGACCGTCTCGCGCACGGCCCCCGCACCCGATCCCATGATGACCACAACGCGGTCAGCGTCGGGGGCGCCGTGGTAGTCGACCAGCCCGTAGTGCCGGCCGGTTCGCTCCGCGAACTCGTCCATCACCTCCTGGACGATTCCCGGGGCGGCCGCATAGAAGGGATTGGCCGCTTCGCGCGCCTGGAAGAACACGTCCGGGTTCTGAGCAGTGCCGCGCAGGACGGGGCGCTCCGGTGTGAGGCCCCGCGCCCGATGAGCGAGGACGTCCTCCTCGCGGATCAGGGAGCGCAGGTCGTCGTCGGACAGCGTCTCGATGCTCGCCACCTCGTGCGAGGTGCGGAAGCCGTCGAAGAAGTGCAGGAAAGGCAGCCGGGATCTCAGCGTGGCTGCGTGGGCGATGGCCGCCATGTCGTGCGCCTCCTGGACGCTGGCCGCACTCAGCATGGCCCAGCCGGTGGACCGGACGGCCATGACATCACTGTGGTCTCCGAAGATGGAGAGGGCGTGGGTGGCGACGGCCCGTGCGGCGACATGCATGACCGCCGGGGTGAGCTCCCCGGCGATCTTGAACATGTTCGGCACCATCAGGAGCAACCCCTGGGATGCGGTGAAGGTCGTCGCGAGGGAGCCCTTCTGCAGCGCCCCGTGGAAGGCGCCGGCCGCCCCCGCTTCAGATTGCATCTCCAGGACGCTGGGCACTCCGCCCCACAGGTTCTCCTGACCTGCGGCGCTCCAGGCATCGGCGTACTCGCCCATGGGCGAGGCCGGGGTGATCGGGTAGATGGAGCACACGTCGCTCAGCCGATGCGCCACCAGGGCCGCTGCCTTGTTGCCGTCGATGCATCGGACCACGCCCATGGATGCGCCTCCCTCGCCTTGCTTCCGACGATAGGCCCGCCCACAGCGGGCCCTTAGGGTCGTTCGTCCCACCGGAGCAGGGCATTACCTCCATACTCGATAGGCCACCGACGAGGAGAGAACCCATGAGCGTCCGCGCCGCCGTCCTGACCGCCCCCGGCCACTACGAGGTCCAGACCTTCGACCGGCCCGATCTGCCGGACGGCAGCCTGCTCATGGAGGTGGAGCTGTCCGGAATCTGTGGCACCGACAAGCACACCTACCTCGGCGAGACGAAGCAGTACGCCGGCACACCGGCGGAGACCGACACCCCCTTCCCGATCATCCAGGGGCACGAGAACGTCGGCATCGTCTCGGAGATCACGCCAGGGGCAGCAGCCCATCTCGAGTTCTACGGACGACCACTCAAGGTCGGCGACCGCATCACCATGTGCCCCGATATCGTCTGCGGCCACTGCTATGAGTGCCGGCACGTCATGGGCTACGTGTGGTGCGAGAACAGTGACTGCTACGGAAACTCGTACACCTCCGCACAGTGGCCGCATCTCATGGGCGGGTGGGCCGAGCAGATGTACATCCGACCCGACACCGGTGTCTACAAGGTCCCCTCCGGCATGAGCCCCCGGGTCGCAGTGCTCGCCGAGCTCATGGCCTGCACCGCTTCACTGGACAAGCTCAAGGAGTTCTCCTCGATGTCCCACGAGGGGTTCAACTCCGGTGACACCGTCGTCGTCATCGGATCGGGTCCGCTGGGCCTGCTCCACATCGCCAAGGCCGACATGATGGGCGCCGGCCAGATCATCGCCACCGACCTCAGCGAGTCACGGCTGGCCTTCGCCAAGCGCATGGGCGCCGACGTCACCCTCAACGTCAGCACGACCTCGCCCGAGGAGCGCATCGATACCGTGCGGCAGCTCACCGGCGGACGGGGCGCCGGCGTCGTGCTGCACATGGCCAACCGGCAGTCGTCGTTCGTGGAGGGCATCGAGATGCTCAAGCGCGGCGGCATGATGCTCGAGATGGGCGTGTTCGCCGACACCGGAGAGGCGACCCTCAACGTCCATCGCCACATCACCAGCAAGAACATCCGGCTCATCGGGCTGACCAACCACCCGATCACCGGGTACGGGCCGGCCCTGACCCTCATGGAGCGCTACGCCGACCGGTACCCGCTCGACGAGATGGTCAGCCACGAGTACGCCCTCGAGGACGTCGACGCGGCCATGCAGATGAGCATGAGTCCGGAGAGCCTGAAGGTCGCCATGGCTCCCAACGGCCCCGTCAGATGACGTTCTGTCGGCTCATCTGACTGACGCCAGATGACGTTCTGTCGGCTCATCTGACTGACGTCAGATGACGTTCCCGCTGCTCATCTGACTGACGTCAGATGACGAAGTCCCCCGCGTCGTACTCCAGCTCCCACTCCCCGCTCGGCGTCCGCACCGGGCTGTGCGAGTGGTGGCTGGAGCCCATCACATGGCCCTCGAGCTCCTCGACCCGAACCATCAGGGCAGCCACCGCCAGGCCCATCGGATCCGGCCCCGTCGGGGTGTCGGTCTTGGGCCTGGTGTCGGGCTCGGGCGACGTGCCGTGCGCGATCACCTGACCCGGGACGCCGACCACCACGGAGTGATCCTCCACCGATCGCACCAGAACCGCGTTCGCCCCGATCCGGGAGTCATCCCCGACCTCGAGATCACCGAGCACCTTGGCGCCCGCGCCGACGGTCACGCGGTCACCGATGGTGGGGTGCCGCTTGCCGTGGCCCAGACTCGTGCCGCCCAGGGTGACACCGTGATAGATCGTGACGTCCGAGCCCACCACAGCGGTCTCGCCGATGACGACACCCGCGCCGTGATCGATGAACAGACGCGGGCCGAGCTGCGCCGCGGGATGGATCTCGATGTTCGTCCAGAACCGGGTGAACTGCGAGAGCGCCCGGGCCGGGAAGTAGGCCCCCTGCTGCCACATCACATGGCTGAGCCGGTGCGCCCATACGGCGTGCACGCCGGGGTAGAGCAGGGCGACCTCGATCGGGCGGCGCGCGGCCGGATCCCGCTCCGTGACGGAGCGGAGGTCCGAGCGCGCTTCCTCGATGAACTCGCGGGCCCGCTCCCGGACTGCGGAGAGCAGGCCCTTGCGGGGCATCACTCCGCCAGCCCCGCGAACAGGGCCGTGGAGAGGTAGCGCTCGCCGAAGGACGGGACGATGACGACGATGTGCTTGCCGGCGTTCTCCGGACGCTGCGCCACCTGCGCGGCCGCCCACAGTGCGGCGCCGGATGAGATGCCCACCAGCAGGCCCTCCTCGTGGGCCGCCCGACGTGCCGTCGCGAGGGCGTCCTCGGCCTCGACGCCGATGACCTCATCGAAGACCTCGGTGTCGAGGACGGCCGGCACGAATCCCGCGCCGATGCCCTGGATCGGGTGCGGGCCCTTCTGGCCGCCCTGCAGAACCGGCGACGCGGCCGGCTCGACGGCGATCACCTGGACGTCCGGATTGCGCTCCTTGAGCACCTGTCCGACTCCGGTGATCGTGCCGCCGGTGCCGACACCGGAGATGAAGATGTCGACCTGACCGTCGGTGTCGTTCCAGATCTCCTCGGCGGTGGTGCGGCGGTGGATCTCAGGATTGGCCGGGTTCATGAACTGCTGGGGCAGGAAGTAGCGGGAGTCGCTCTCGACGAGCTCGTTAGCCTTGGCGATCGCGCCACCCATGCCCTCCGGGCCCGGCGTGAGGATGAGGTCCGCTCCGTAGCCGCGCAGCAGCGCTCGGCGCTCCAGCGACATCGTCTCCGGCATGACCAGGACGAGCTTGATGCCGCGCGCCGCGCACACCATGGCCAGTCCGATGCCGGTGTTGCCGCTGGTGGGCTCGACCACGATGGTGTCGGGCCCGATCAGACCGGCCTCCTGAGCTGCATCGATCATGGCCACGCCGAGGCGGTCCTTGACCGAGTGCGAGGGGTTGAAGTACTCCAGCTTGGCCAGCACCTCGGCCTGCGCCCCATCGGTGATGGCGTTCAGGCGGACGAGCGGCGTGTTGCCGATGAGTTCGGTGATGTCGTTGGCGATGCGCATGCCCGG
>JAUHZW010000099.1 GCA_030425745.1 Actinomycetes bacterium | reverse complement strand
GGATGCGGTCCTCGCCCATTCCCTCGGTTGGGATCATCTCGTGCCGCTGCTGGCCGCGGGTCTGAAACGCGCTGACCTGCGCAAGCAAGGCGATGATCTGCGCTTCGCCTGTCATCGTGCGCTGATCTCCTCGGTGGTCGCCATGGTCGGGCTCACGCTGTCGCTGTTCGTCCGTCGGAGGCGGATCTGGGTGCGGGTGAGCGATGCCGAGAGCGGAGGTACGCTCGTGCAGGTGGCCGCGCTGGCCCGGTCCGAGGGAGTCGACCTCGACTCCGACGTCGCAGCGATCGCCACCCGCATCGGCGCCCCGGCACCACAGTGACCGGGGCACTCAGCACCACCGAAGAGAAGGGACGCCCCTCGTGAGCAGTGTCGAGCTGGCCCAGGCCAGCAACGCAGCGGTCTACGCATCCATGCTCACCCTGACGCTCGCCATGGTCATGTTCGCCGTGTCGTTCGCGGCGGGCCGTCGGCGCACCCGCGTGGCCGCTGCTCCGGCCGCTGCGGCGTCGTCCGGCGGGGGAGTCGGCACCGCGGTGCTGACCCGCGAGGAGCAGCCTGATCCCGTCATGCAGCCGGGGCGTCGTTCCGCGAACGTCGGCATGTCACTGACCTGGCTGGCCTTCCTGCTCCTGCTGGTCGGGGTGGTCCTTCGCGGCGTCTGGGCCGGCCGGGTGCCGTGGGGCAACATGTACGAGTTCTCGATCACGGGAGCGCTCGGCATCCTCGGTGTCTTCCTCGCCCTGTCCATCCGGCGCGATCTGCGGTGGCTCGGCCTGTTCGTCGTGATCCCCACCCTCCTGTGGCTCGGACTCGCCGTCACGGTGCTCTACACCGAGGCCGCGCAGTTGGTGCCGGCGCTGAAGTCCTACTGGCTCGTCATCCACGTCGCGGCGGCGATCATCTGCTTCGGCGCGTTCACCTTCGCGGCCGCGACAGCCGGACTGGCACTGGCACGCGGGCGCGCCGAGCGGACCCAGGGCACGGTCGACGTCACCGGCTGGCTGGCCCGCGTGCCGTCGAAGGAGCGGCTGGAGTCGCTCACCAACCGGGTGGTCGCGTTCTCCTTCCCGCTGTGGACCTTCGCCGTCGTGGCGGGAGCCATCTGGGCGGAGAACGCGTGGGGTCGCTACTGGGGCTGGGACCCGAAGGAGACCTGGGCGTTCATCACCTGGGTGGTCTTCGCGGCCTACCTGCACGCCCGCTCGACGGCCGGCTGGCGCGGCTCGCGGGCATCGTGGATCGCGATCGCCGGATGGGTGTCATTCCTCATCAACTACTTCGGCGTGAACATCTTCGTCAACAGCCTGCACTCCTACGCGGGCCTGTAGCCCCGCGAGTGGTCACTGGCCGTTCGAGTGGTCACTGCCCGTCCGAGTGGTCACTGCCCGTCCGAGTGGTCACTCCCCGTCCGAGTGGTCACTGCCCGTCCGAGTGGTCATTTCCCGTTCGAGTGGTCACTGAGCGCCGTCAGCGCCCTTCCGGCGGCTCGACGTCGTCGTCGATGTCCTCGGCTCTGGACGCGGCATCGATCCGCTCGTTGAGACGGGAGAAGAAGCCGCCCGCCGCCTGCCCGACGCGGCCGCGCTGCCGGTCGAGCAGCACCAGGCTGAGGGCGCCCGAGATCAGCAGGCCCGCCACCGCCGACCACAGCGCGTCCAGCGGTGTGAACAGCCACACCAGGCCCCAGGCGGCGGCGAACAGGGCCACGCGCAGGAGCGTGTAGAGGATCACGGCGGATGCGGTGGACGTGGATCGGGAGCTCACGCTCCTACCGTACGTGAGGGGCCGCCGGCGTCGACGATCGCAACCGGCTGGAGTGACGTACGATCTGTGTGCGCTCGGCAGAGAAGTCGGGGTGGAGCAGAGGCGAGCACGAGAGCCAGGAGGTGACCGGTGCTTCGGGTAGCGGGAGCGATCCTCGCGGTCGCGTTCTACATCTACTGCGTCATCGACGTGCTGCGCACGCCGTCCGGTGGCACCCGCACGCTGCCCAAGTACGTGTGGCTCGTCGTCGTGATCGTGCTGCCCGTGCTCGGCGGCCTGCTGTGGCTGGTGTTCGGCCGCGTCTGGAACCTCCCCGGGGCGCGGCGTCGACGGGGACCGGTGGCTCCCGATGACGATCCCGCGTTCCTCAAGCAGTTGGGCGACGATGCCTGGAGCCGGCGCATGCGCCAGCGCCGCGGCAAGGCCAACGACGAGTCCGCCTGACCCTCGTCAGGACACCGCCAGCAGCACGCCGAGCACCAGACCGTAGGCCAGCAGCAGCTGCCCCGTCTGCTTCAGTGCCGGGATCAGGGCGGGACCCTTCGCCGGCCCCAGGACGATCCGCAGCGGGCTGATGGCGAGCAGGCCGGTCAGCAGCGTGAGAGCCACCCAGGGCGACGTCGCGGGAACGAGCAGGATCGGCACCGCGAGGGCACCGGTCACCAGTCCGGCGAAGAGGATGCGCGTGCGATCGTCCCCGAGGCGGACGGCGAGAGTCCGCTTGCCCGAGACGATGTCGCCGGGGATGTCCCGCAGGTTGTTGGTGACCAGGATCGCGCAGGAGAGCAGCCCGACTCCGATGCCGGCGAGAACGGCCACCACGGAGATCGACAGGGTCTGCACATAGGCGGTGCCGACGACGGGCACGATGCCGAAGAACACGAAGACGAAGACCTCGCCGAGCCCGGCATAGCCGTACGGATGCGGGCCACCGGTGTAGAACCAGGCCGCGGCGATGCTGGCCGCGCCGACGAGCAGCAGCCACCACGCGCCGGTCAGGGCGACGAGGAGGAGTCCCACGATCGCGGCTGCTGCGAAGGCCCCGAATGCCGCCGTCTTCACCTGTCGCGCGGGGGCCAGCCCCTGTCCGACGAGCCGCACCGGGCCGACCCGCTCGGCGTCGGTCCCGCGGATGCCGTCGCTGTAGTCGTTGGCGAAATTCACACCGATCTGCAGCAGGACGGCGACGAGGAGCGCGAGGATCACCCGCACGGCATCGAAGGCGTCGGCCCACGCGCCGAGCCCGGCACCCACGGTCACCGGTGCGATCGCGGCGGGGAGGGTACGCGGGCGGGCGCCCTGCCACCACTGCGTGGGTGTGGCCATCGTGTGGTTCCTCCAGACGTGATCGTTGCCGCGGACGCGCCGGCTCTCAGGTATCGAGCGGATTCTCCGCCGCCCACTGCACCAGCGCGCGACGGTCAACCTTGCCATTGGGCAGGTGGGGGAGATGCTGCACCCGGTGCACGACGGGTCGAGCGGGGCGCCCGAGCTGCTCGGTGACAGCCGCCCGGACGGAGTCCGCGACTCCTGAGGCGTCATCGCGGATCTCGACGAAGGCGTGCAGTCGGGCATCGCCGTTGGCGTCGATCGCGGCGACGACGGCGCCCGCCGCGACGTCCGGATGATCGGTGATGACGCGCTCAGCAGCGCCCGGGGACACATTGACCCCGCCGACGGTGACGACATCGTCGGCGCGTCCGATCACGGTCACCGTGCCATCGTCGCTGACAGTGCCGACGTCTGAGCTGAGGTAGGCGCCGTCGATGAAGGTCGCCGCGGTTGCTGCTGGGTCACCCCGGTAGCCGATCGCGATGCTCGGGCCGGACAGCCGGAGCCGGCCGGTGGGCTCATCCACGGTGATCGTGACGCCGTCCAGTGGCCGCCCGTCATACACGCAGCCGCCGCTGGTCTCCGTGGCGCCGTACGTCGAGGTCAGGTCGATGCCCAGGTTCTCGGCGACACTGCGCAGGGAGGGTCGAAGGCCTGCTCCGCCGACAAGGACGGAATGGCAGGCCTGGAGGGCCTCGGTCGCAGCGGTGTCGGACAGCAGGCGCGTGAGCTGAGCGGGGACGAGTGACACCCGGACGTCGTCCGACCTCTCCCGGGCCCGATCGACGATGCTCGTGAACTCCTCGGGCCGGAACGGCCCGGCACCTCCGATGCTGGGGACGACGAGCGGTTCGAGGTCGGCCGCCAGGGCACGCACGAGGACGTTGATGCCGCCGATCGAGGTCACGGGCAGGGCGACGATCCACTGGGGGCGTGCCTGCGCCTGCACGGCCGGCGTCAGGGCGGTGAGATTGTCGGCCGTCAGGAGCACCCCGCGCGGATCACCGGTGGAGCCGGACGTCGCGACCACCGCCGCGACATCATCGGACTCCAGTGGCGGCCCGCCATCGGCCTGAACGGCCCTCAGCGCGGTCGCGACATAGTCGGACGACACCGTGGCCGACACCACCGGAACGGGTGCGATGGCCGGACCGTCGCCCGCCAGTGCGTCCGCCAGCGCAGGAAGCAGTCGTGCCGGACCCTCGGGGCCGGGTGGCACCGGCACCCGGACCAGGGATCGACTCGTCACCTGCATGAGCCTAGGGCGGCCGGTAGGTTTCCGGATGTGGACACCCATCCGATCTGCGAGCTGTGATGGGCGATCAGGGTCACCTCGATCTCACCGTTCAGGACGTCCTGCAGGCCGCGATCCCCTTCGCACTGCCGCTGCGGCGTCGGTTCCGTGGGCTCGACGTGCGGGAGGGCATGCTCATCAAGGGCCCGAGCGGTTGGGGCGAGTTCGCTCCCTTCGATGACTACTCCGATGTCGCGGCCGGGCGCTGGCTGACGAGCGCCATCGAGGCGGCCTTCGGGCAGTGGCCCACGCCGGTGCGGTCGGAGATCCAGGTGAACGCGATCATCCCGGCGGTCGACGCGTCCGACGCCGCGGGTCTGACTCGCGAGGCGGTGCTCGATCGGGGCTGTCGGACGATCAAGGTCAAGGTGGGCTCGCCCGTCCTCGGCGACGACGAGGCGCGGGTCGCCACGGTGCGCGATGTCCTCGACACGGTGCTCGGCAAAGGAGCTGGAGCGATCCGTATCGATGCCAATGCGGCGTGGGACGTTCCCACCGCGGCCCGGGCACTGCGCAGACTCGCGGCCTACGACCTCGAGTACGTCGAGCAGCCGTGCCGCACTCGCGACGAGCTGCGAGAGCTGCGCGGCATGGTCGATGTGCGCTTCGCTGCCGATGAGGTGATCCGCACGTCGGACACCCCCGTCACGTCGGTTGCTGACATCGCTGATGTGGCCGTGCTCAAGCCCGCCACTCTCGGGGGTGTGGCCGTGACGCTCGCGCGCGCGCAGGAGCTGAACGTTCCGGTCGTCATCAGCGGCTCGCTGGACTCGTCGGTCGGTCTGGAGACGGCACTCGCTGCTGCTGCCGCGATGCCCGAACTCCCCTTCGCGAGCGGCCTGGGCACCGGTGCGCTGTTCGCAGCGGATCTCACCGCTCCGCTGCTGCCCGAGGGCGGGACGCTGCCGGTGCGTCGCACCGGGCCAGAGCTGCCCGACCTGCTGGCTGCCCGGGATCGGCTCACGGACGAGCGCGCCGCGTACTGGCGGTCACGGCTCGTGGCCGCGTGGTCGTCTCGACAGGAGCCGTAGGGTGGCGGCGTGAATCCTGCTACGGCCGAAGCGCTGGTCATCGTCGACGAGCTCGTGCGCTGCGGTGTCACGGATGTGGTGCTGGCACCGGGCTCCCGATCCACCCCGCTCGCCCTCGCGCTCGCGGCGGCCGAGGCTCGCGGCGACCTCATGCTGCACGTGCGTCTGGACGAACGTTCCGCGGCCTACTGTGCGCTGGGCATCAGTCGCGTCAACGGGATCCCGGCCGTCGTCGTCACGACCTCGGGGACTGCAGCGGTGAACCTGCACCCTGCGGTCGTGGAGGCCGACGAGTCCTCGGTGCCGCTGGTGCTGCTGACCGCCGACCGTCCGCCGCGCCTGCGTGACGTCGGCGCGAACCAGACCATCCACCAGGCCACCGTGTTCGGATCCGATGTCCGGCTCGCACTCGACCTGAGCCCCGCGGTGCGTGAGGCGGGACAGGTCGGCTATTGGCGCTCGAGCGTCGCGCGTGCTGTGGCGGTGTCGACAGATGCCCTGCGCCCGGGGCCGGTGCACCTGAACGTCGCCTTCGACGAGCCGCTCGTCCCGACCGATGACGACGCCTGGATCGAGGAGCTCGATGGGCGTCCCGACGGGCGGCCGTGGACGGCTGATGCCCGTCTGGTGGCAGGCATGAGCACTCCGCTGGATGACGTGCTGGGTGCGCTGCTCGATGAGCCGGTCGTGCCCGCACGTGGTCTCATCGTGCTGGGCGACCATCAGGATCCCGAGGCGATCGAGCTCATCGACGAGCTTGCCGAAGCGTTGGGCTGGCCGGTCGTGTCCGAGCCGACGGGCAACGGGGCCGGATGCACCACGTCCCTGAGTCACGCCCCGCTCCTGCTCGCTGACGACGCCTTCGCCGACGCCCATGTGCCCGACCTCGTGATCACGGTGGGGCGTGTGGGCCTGAACCGGTCGGTGCTGCGCATGATCAGCCGAGCCGACCTCCATCTGGCCGTCGATACCCGGCGCGAGTGGAGCGACCCCACGCGGTCGGCGGACATCGTGCTGGCAACGGTGCCGCTGCCGCCGGAGGAGTCGGAGTACGACGAGGAGTGGCTTGAGTCGTGGCAGCGTGCCGATGTCCTCGCGGCGGCGGCGGTGGAGACGGCGCTCGCATCTGACGATGATGTGCTGACGGGCATGCACGTGGCCCGGGTGACGGCCGCGCTGGTGCCCGACGGGGGCCTGCTGTTCCTGGGAGCCTCCTGGCCGGTGCGGCATGTGGGCTCGTTCGCGGCCAACACGGTCCAGGACGCGGTCATCCTCGGCAACCGTGGCACGTCCGGCATCGATGGCTGCGTCTCGACGGCCTGGGGCGCCGCCGCGGCACTGCAGCGCAACGGCGGGGCCGGGGCGATTGCGCTCATGGGTGATCAGACGTTCCTGTATGACACCAACGGCCTGCTGGCTCCCGCTGACGAGGAGCGTCCCGACCTCGTGATCGTGGTCTCGGACAACGACGGTGGTGGGATCTTCTCCTCCCTGGAGCAGGGATCCGCGGTACCGCCGTCCATGTTCGAGCGGGTCTTCGGGAATCCGCTCGGCATCGACCTCGTCGAGCTCGCCGACTCGCTGAGCACACCGGCTGTCGCGGTGTACTCCCTCGCCGATCTGGAGCAGGCCATCGACGATGCCCTGGGCGCCGGTGGGGTGCGGATCGTCGTGGCCCGCACGTGCGACCGGGCAGCGGAGGCGGCGATGCTCGACTCGGTGCAGAACGCGGTCTCGTCCGCGCTGGAGTCTGCCTGACGGCTCTCGCCCTGCGCGTACCGTGGGGCTGTGAGCCCTGATCCGGAGTCGCGGCGCAAGGTCCTCGAAGCCGCTGCCGAACTCCTCGCTGAGCACGGCGTCGCCGAGACCAGTCAGCGCGACATCGCCCGCCGTGCGGATGTCTCGACTCGCACGGTCGCGGCGGTGGGGGAGTCAAGCCTGGATCTGCTGCGCGACGTGGTGGAGGAGCTGCCCTTCCCGCCGGTGGCGGCAGGGATCGCCGATCAGGCTCAGCACCCGGTCGAACCCGCTCTGCAGGCCCTCCTCAGGGCGGCACGGGAGGTGCTCGGCGACCCAGGGGCTGCGTGGGATCCGCTGGAGCTCCAGGCG
>JAUHZW010000098.1 GCA_030425745.1 Actinomycetes bacterium | reverse complement strand
TCGAGGGACATGCCTGCACGCTCGCGCGCATCGCGGAGCATCGTGCCTGCTGACATGCCTCGATTCCTTCCCGTTCTGTGACCAGCGTACGTACTGATCGTGGTTCCCGCCGGTCTTCGCTGAGAGGGATCCGTGGACCTTCGGCCTACTCGCCCCGGATGAGCGCCAGCGTCGCGGGCAGGTCATCAGGCTTGACGAGCACCTCACGCGCCTTGCTGCCCTCGCTCGGGCCCACCACCTGGCGGGTCTCCATGAGGTCCATGAGGCGCCCCGCCTTGGCGAACCCGACCCGCAGCTTGCGCTGCAGCATCGAGGTGGAGCCGAACTGCGTCGACACCACCAGTTCGATCGCCTGGAGGAGGAGGTCGAGGTCGTCACCGATGTCCTCGTCGATCTCCTTGTTGGAGGTCGGCGCCGCGGTGACCTCCTCGAGGTAGTCGGCCTCGGACTGTGCCTTGCAGTGTCCGACGACGGACGCGATCTCGCCCTCGGACACGTAGGCGCCCTGGATCCGCAGCGGCTTGTTGGCTCCCATGGGGAGGAACAGCCCATCGCCCTGACCGACCAGCTTCTCCGCACCCGGCTGGTCGAGGATGACGCGGCTGTCAGCGAGGCTCGACGTCGCGAACGCCAGTCGGCTCGGCACGTTCGCCTTGATCAGGCCCGTGACGACATCGACGCTGGGACGCTGGGTGGCCAGGACGAGGTGGATGCCGGCCGCGCGAGCGAGCTGGGTGATGCGGACGATGGCATCCTCGACGTCCCGCGGCGCCACCATCATCAGATCGGCGAGCTCGTCGACGATGACCAGCAGGTACGGGTACGGCTCGATCACGCGCTCACTGCCGGGCAGCGGCGTGACCTTGCCGGCCCGTACCGCCTTGTTGAACTCGTCGATGTGGCGATACCCGAAGTGGGCGAGATCGTCGTAGCGACGATCCATCTCCTTAACGACCCACTGCAGCGCGTCGGCGGCCTTCTTGGGGTTCGTGATGATCGGCGTGATCAGGTGCGGCACACCCTCGTAGGCGGAGAGCTCGACGCGCTTCGGGTCGACCAGGATCATGCGGACCTCGTCGGGGGTCGAGCGCATGAGGATCGAGGTGATGAGGCTGTTGATGCAGCTTGACTTGCCCGCGCCGGTCGCTCCGGCGACCAGGATGTGCGGCATGCGTGCGAGGTTCGCGACGACGAAGCCGCCCTCGACGTCCTTGCCCAGGGCGACCGCCATCGGGTGGTGATCGCTGGTCGCGGCACTGCTGCGCAGGACGTCGCCGAGCGCCACGAGCTCGCGGTCGGTGTTGGGGATCTCCACACCGATCGCCTTCTTGCCCGGGATGGGGCTCAGGATCCGCACGTCAGCACTGGCCACCGCGTAGGCGATGTTCTTCGACAGTGCCGTGACACGCTCGACCTTGACGCTCGGACCGAGTTCGATCTCGTACCGGGTGACCGTGGGGCCACGCTGGAAGCCGGTCACCTCGGCGTCGATGCTGAACTGCTCGAGCACCTCGGTGAGGGCCGTGACGACCTGGTCATTGGAGCGCGTGGCCTTCTTGTGGGCCGGACCGGTCTTGAGGCTGTCCTTCTTGGGCAGCTTGTAGGCGCTGCGACGGGGCAGGGTGAGCTGCTGGGGCTTGGCGGGCTTCTCCACGATCACGGTGTCCTGGCGAGCCGAGTGGCCGGTCGGTGCCGAGGCCTCCGGCTCGTCGGCCTGCGGGTCACGCGGTGTGACCCCCGACATCAGGACGGCGGCAGGGCGCTCCTCGTCGTCGAGGACATCGGGGTGCAGGACGTCGGTGTGCAGGACGTCGGCTGCGGCCTCCAAGTCGTCGTGGGGCTGCGAGTCGTCGTGGGGCTCCGGGCCGGAGATGGTGACTCCGGGGATGCCTCCGGGCGTGACGGGCTCGGTGTCGTCGTAGTCGTCGTCCCGATCCTCCGAAGCGCCATCGCCGGCCGCGGCAGGACCGGGCTGGCGGCGGAAGATCCCGAGCACGAACCGCACCGCGGTCGCCAACCCGTTGCGGACGGACTCGACCGGGGTGGCCGTGAGGACCATGAGGCCGAAGAGCATGAGCAGCACGAGCGCGATTCCGGCCACGACGGGGCCGACCGCGGCGACGATGGGGGCGGTGGCGATCCAGCCGACCACTCCCCCGCCGGACGCCATGGCCGCCGCACCGTCGCTGGGGGTGGCGGATCCCATCGCGAGGTGCCAGATGCCGATGCCGCCGATGAGAAAGGCCGACGCGCCGATGGCCAGCCGACCCGTGGTGGCGTTGTCCTCGGGATGGCGCAGGAAGCGCCAGGCGAGCGCCAGGAAGATCAGCGGGGTGATCCAGGCCAGAGCTCCGACCACGGCGGTCATGACCATGGCCGCCCAGGCGACGAACCAGCCGTCGACCCCGAACCAGGTCGCCGCGATCAGCGTGGCGGCGACGACGATGAGGGTCAGGCCGAGTCCGTCACGCCGGTGGGCGGGGTCGAGGTCCTTGGCACCGCGGCCGAACGCACGGGCGCCCGCTCCGATGAGGTGGGCGATCGCGAACCACACGGCGCGCACGCCACGACCGAGGGCGAGGAATGCCCGGGCGATGGGGCCGGGGCCGCTCGGACGGCGCGCCGGGGCACGCTTGGCCGCCGGGCGGGACCCGCCCTTCCTGGCGCCGGAGCGAGCCTTCGGGGAACCGGACGAGCGCGCGCCGGAGGAGCGGGAGGACGAGCCGCCGGAACGGCGGGCAGCCGAACCGGACCGCGCGGGGGAAGACGTGCGGGAAGCCATGCGGCGAGCGTAGCGGTGACGCCACACAAGTCCCGGTAGTCACACACCCCCCGCGCGTCCCACAGATTTGCACCGCTTCCCGGTCCAGTTCGCCGGAATTGGACCGGTATCGACCCTCCAAGCCAGATTCGCACCGGGAAGCGGTGCACATCTGAACGGGTCAGTCGGGGAGGAGGTCGGGGCGGTGGGTCTCGGTGCGCTGCCGGGCCTGCTCCCGGCGCCACTCGGCGATCCGGGCGTGGTGGCCGCTCAGCAGCACGTCGGGGATGCCCAGACCGCGCCACTCCGGCGGCTTGGTGAACACCGGACCCTCGAGCAGATCCGCCATGTCACCGGCGGCGAAGGAGTCGTCCTGTGCGCTCTCCGCATTGCCCAGAACCCCCGGAAGCAGTCGGGCGACGGACTCCACCATGACCAGCACGGCCGCCTCTCCCCCGGCGAGCACGTAGTCACCGACGGAGTACTCGGCCACCCCGTCCCAGTCCTCGCGGGCCGCGTAGTGCTCGGCGACGCGCGAGTCGATCCCCTCGTAGCGTCCGCAGGCGAACACGAGCCACGGATGGGCGCTCAGCTCTGTCGCAACGGTCTGGTCATACCGCCGACCCGACGGCGTCGGGATGACCAGACGGGGCGTGCCCTCGGAATCGCTCTCGCGGATCTGATCCAGCGCCTCCCCCCAGGGCACCGGGCTCATGACCATGCCCGGGCCGCCGCCGTAGGGGGTGTCGTCGACCGTCCGATGCCGATCGTGCGTGTGGGCACGGAGGTCGTGGACGCGCAGGTCGATCGTGCCGGCCTCGATGGCCTTTCCGACCAGGGACAGCCGCAGCGCGTCGAGGTACTCCGGGAAGATCGAGACGACATCGATGCGCATCAGCCGAGGGGCTCCTCGATGAGGCCGGGCGGCGGATCGATGACGACGGAACGGTTCGCCGGTTCGATCGTCGGCACGATCTCCTCCACGAACGGGATGAGCACCTCACCGTAGGGGCCGTTGACGACGAGCAGGTCCTGAGCCGGCAGATGCGCCACCTCGGTCACCTCACCGACATCCCGGCCGTCGAGAGTCGTGACCCGGCAGCCGATCAGCGCGCTGTCGTAGAACTCGTCCGGATCGTCGGGCACCGCGGCGTCGTCGCGGTCGACCTCGAGGATCACCCCGCGCAGCGCCTCGGCCGCATTGCGGTCATGGACCCCGGTGAAGGACACAAGCAGACGCCCCGAGTGCCAGTGCGCCCGCTCCACCTCCAACCGACCGGTCGGGGTGGTGGCGAGCAGCACGGCACCCGGGGCGAAACGCTCATCGGGTTCGTCGGTGCGGGGCTCGACCGTCACCTCACCGCGGATGCCGTGAGGACGACCGATGCGCCCGACAACGACGCGCATGGGCTCTCTAGCGCTCGGCGACGTCGAGGAAGTCGATCCGCACGGCGCGATCGTCGTTCAGGGCCGTGATCACGGTGCGCAGCGCGGTCGCCGTGCGACCCCCGCGTCCGATCACGCGACCCATGTCGTCCGGATGCACCCGGACGTCGAGGGACTTGCCCCGACGGCCGTTGCGCATCTGGACGTCGACGTCGTCCGGGTGGTCGACGATGCCGCGCACGAGATGGCCCAGGGCCTCCTCGAGCATCAGGCGTTGTCCTCGGCCGCAGCCTCGGCCGCAGCCTCGTCGGCGGCCTGCTCGATCGCCTCAGCGGCAACCTCGTCGGCGGCCACGGCATCGGCAGCGGCCTCCTCGGCCTGAGCCTCGGCGACGGTCTCGTCCGCAGCCGCGACCTCGGCCTCGACGGCGTCGGCCGGAGCAGCGTCAGCAGCCGGCTCCTCGACCTCGAGCTTGGGCTTCGGCTTGGACTTCGGCTCGTTCGCGGCGGCCTTGACGGCCTCCTCGTAGGCGACCATCTTGTTCGGCTTCGGCTCGGCAACCTCGAGGGTGCCCTCAGCGCCCGGCAGACCCTTGAATTTCTGCCAGTCACCGGTGACCTTCAGGATGGCCATGACGGCCTCGGTCGGCTGGGCGCCGACGCCGAGCCAGTACTGGACCCGCTCGGAGTCGAGCTTGATCAGGCTCGGGTTGTCGAGCGGCTGGTAGATGCCGATCTCCTCAATGGCGCGGCCATTGCGGGCCGTGCGGGAGTCGGCGATGACGATGCGGTACTGCGGCGCATGGATCTTGCCGATGCGCTTCAACTTGATCTTGACGGCCACGGGTGGCTTATCTCCTGATGTGAGGGGCGGACACGACCGGGGACCACGTGGGGACATGACCCGGACCTTGACCTGTTGACTGCCGGTCCGGAGGGTAGAGGGCCAACCGGGCGACAAGTGCCCGCACAGTCTGCCAGACGCCTGATCCGCGGCGTGCACTCCCCCGGTCAGTCGAGGAGGTCGCGCAGTTCCTTGGGCAGGGTCGCGGGATCGAACTCCTGTGCGGGTGCGTCAGACACCGCGACCTGCTGAGCCTCCTGCGCCCGCTTCGCCGGGTTGCCGCTGCGGCGCTTGCCCTTGGCTGACTTGCTGGACTTCGCCATCTTGCCCTTGGACTTCTTGCTGCCACCCATGCCGGGCATCCCGGGCATCGGCGGCATACCGGGCATGCCGCCGCCCTTGCCCATCTGCTTCATCATCTTCTGGGCCTGGGTGAATCGCTCGACCAGCCCGTTGACGTCGCTGACCGAGCTGCCGGAACCGGCCGCGATGCGCGCCCGCCGGGAGCCGTTGAGGATCTTCGGGTCCTGTCTCTCCGCCGGGGTCATCGACTGGATGATGGCGGCCACGCGGTCGAGCTCGCGGTCGTCCACCTGCTCCAACTGGGCCTTCATGTCGCCCATGCCGGGCAGCATGCCGAGGATCTTGCCCAGCGAGCCCATCTTCTTGACGGCCTGCATCTGCTCGAGGAAGTCCTCGAGCGTGAAGTCCTCGCCGGACGAGACCTTGCGCGCCATGCGCTCGGCCTGCTCGGCATCGAATGCCTTCTCCGCCTGCTCGATCAGGGTGAGCACGTCACCCATGTCGAGGATGCGCGAGGCCATGCGGTCGGGGTGGAACGACTCGAAGTCGGTGAGCTTCTCACCCACCGACGCGAACATGATCGGGCGACCGGTGACGGTGACGACCGACAGTGCGGCACCACCACGCGCGTCGCCATCGAGCTTGGTGAGGACGACGGCGTCGAACCCCACCCCCTCGGCGAACTCCTCGGCGGTGCGCACGGCGTCCTGACCGATCATGGCGTCAACGACAAGCAGGGTGTTGTCGGGCCGCGCAGCATCACGCACATCGCGCAGCTGCTGCATGAGGTCGGCATCGACGGCCAACCGCCCTGCGGTGTCGACGATCACGACGTCGTGGACCTTGGCGACCGCATGCTCGCGGGCCTGCTTGGTCACGGAGACCGGATCACCGACCCCGTTGCCGGGCTCTGGCGCGAAGACCGCGACGCCGGCGCGCTCGCCGACGACCTTGAGCTGGTCGACGGCGTTGGGACGCTGCAGGTCGGCCGCCACGAGAAGCGGGGCATGACCCTCGTTCTTCAGATGCAGCGCGAGCTTGCCCGCCAGGGTCGTCTTGCCGGCACCCTGCAGGCCGGCCAACAGGATGACGGTCGGACCGGTCTTGGCGTATGCCAGACGGGCGGTCTCACCGCCCAGGACCGTGACGAGCTCCTCGTGGACGATCTTGACGACCTGCTGCGCGGGATTCAGCGCACCGGAGACCTCAGCCGACAGCGCCCGCTCCTTGACGGTCGCCGCGAACTGCCGCACGACCGGCAGGGCGACGTCGGCCTCGAGCAGGGCGGTGCGGATCTCGCGCACGGTGGCATCGACATCGGCCTCGCTCAGTCGACCCTTGCCGCGCAGGCCCTTGAACGTCGACGCCAGGCGGTCGGAGAGGCTCGCAAACACGCAGGCCAGACTAACCTGCCGGGATCAGGCGCCACCGGCTGGCTAGACCGGAGCGGCGCCCATGCTCGACAGGACGGTGGTGCGCAGCGCCGCCAACCGCTCCTCAGTCAGCTCGTTGCCATCGGGGTGGCGCACGAAGAAGGCATCGACCGCATCTGACCCCACCGTGCTGACCTTGGCGCCTGTGATGTCGACGTCCGCGGCCGCGACGGCCCGGGTCACCCGGTACAGCAGCCCCGGAGCATCGTGGGCGCGCACCTCGACGACACCCGTGTTGCCGCTCCCGGTCCGCACCACGGTGACCGCGGGCTCAGGGAACCCGCCGGCCGGGGGCCGGTTGGAGTACTCCTCCTCCCGCTTCGCCAGGCGGTCCGCGACGTCGTAGGTGCCCTCCACAGCCCGGCGGATGTCCAGACTCAGCTGCTCCAGGGCGGGGGGATCACCGAAGGCGGGCCGCACCGTCCACTCCTGCACCGCGCGGCCGTCAACTGTCGTGATGCGGGCCGCCAGGACGTTGAGGCGGTTCAGGGACAGCACACCGGCGACCTGGCCCATGAGACCGAGCTGGTCACGGGCCGCCACCGTGACGACCCAGATGCCATCCTGCTCCTCCATCAGCACCCACACCCCACTGTGGGACAGCGCGACCCGCTGCTGTTCGGTCAGCTCCGGGGGCTGGGGTGCCGGGCGTCCGTCCATGACCGCCCGCACCCGGCGAACGAGGTCGCGGATGAGACCGAAACGCCAGTCGGTGGAGACAGTCGGGCCGGTGGCGTGGGCGTCGGCGATCGTCAGCTCATGCATGAGGTCGAGTGCCTCGACGTCACCGAGGACGTCCGCGACGGCCCGGACGACGGCACGGTCCTCGAGGTCGCGCTTCGTGGCGGTGTCCGG
>JAUHZW010000097.1 GCA_030425745.1 Actinomycetes bacterium | reverse complement strand
CGTATCCACCGCAGCGACGTGCAGCAGCGCGTCTTCGCGATGCTGGGGCTGTCCGAGGAGGAGCAGCAGGAGAAGTTCGGCTTCCTGCTCGACGCGTTCCAGTACGGACCTCCTCCGCACGGCGGCATCGCCTACGGCCTGGACCGTATCTGCATGCTCCTGGCCGGTGCACCGTCCATTCGGGATGTGATCGCCTTCCCGAAGACCGGCGCGGGCCACGACCCGCTCACCGCAGCGCCGACTCCGATCACCGCCCAGCAGCGCAAGGAGGCGAGGATCGATGCAGTCCCCGAGTCCGAGTCCGCATCTGACGCGACCGACTGACCCCTACCTGCGGTGGATGGTCACCGCACACGACGCGCGTGAGGTCGCGAGCGTTGGATCGTCCGTGGCCTGGTGGCACGCGGTGCCGTGGACGCCCAAGGGCTGGGTGACCGCGCGGGGCGAGGATCAGGCGAGCCTCGTGGCCGCCGTGACGCGACTCGTGGATGACCACGAGGTGGGCGGGTACACGGTTCCGCAGGAGGCTGCGTCGACGGTCCAGGAGGCCGTGGGCGGTGACGAGCCCAGGGATTGGTGCTGGTGGCACCGCGAGACCACCCCGGAGCGCGTCGATGCCGTCGACGTTCTGGAGCGTGACGACCCGCGGATCAACGTGCTGCTGGAGCACTCCGATTCGGCGTACATGCTCGCGGGTGATGAGCGGGTCACCCGGTGGCTCGGGATCGAGGAGTCGGGAGCTCTCCTGGCCGTCGCCGGTGTGGTGATCGAGGACTCCGGTGCCTGGCATCTCGTGAGCGTCTGCACCGACCCGGATCACCGCGGCCGGGGGCTGGCCCGCGAGGTGTGTCGGGCGATGATCGGCGACGCGCACCGGCTCGGGGCTCCGGCGGTGGTGCTCGAGATGTTCTCCGACAACGCACCGGGCCGGCGGGTGTACACGGCACTGGGATTCACCGAGGAGGCGCGTTTCCGCTCGTGTGTGCTGGAGCCCGGTCTCTCCCTTCCGTCCTGACCCGGCTGCATAGGGTCTTCCCATGACCCTGTTCGACGACGGCCTGGCGGGGACGCGCCGGTCGGCACCGCTCGCGGTGCGCATGCGTCCCCAGAGCCTCGACGAGGTCGTGGGTCAGGAGGAGGCCCTCGGTGCCGGATCGCCGCTGCGCACGCTCCTGACGGCGGCCGCTGATGCGCCGGTGGTCTCGGTCATCCTCTGGGGCCCGCCGGGCACGGGAAAGACCACGCTCGCGTCGCTGCTGAGCTCCGGCTCGGGGCGCACCTTCCGGGAGCTGTCGGCGGTCACGGCCGGCGTCAAGGATGTGCGGGCAGTCATCGAGCGCGCCCGGGACGACCTGTCCATGCAGGGGCGCGGAACGGTGCTCTTCATCGACGAGGTGCACCGATTCAGCAAGTCCCAGCAGGATGCACTCCTCCCCGCGGTGGAGAACGGCTGGGTGACGCTGATCGCCGCGACCACGGAGAACCCGAGCTTCTCGGTCATCGCGCCGCTGATGTCGCGCAGCGTGCTGGTTCGCCTGTCGCCCTTGACCGACGCACACGTGGAGCAGGTGCTCCGTCGCGCGATGACCGATGCGCGCGGCCTCGACGGCACGATCGACGTGCAGGAGGAGGCCCTCGCGCATCTGGTCCGCACCGCCAACGGCGACGCCCGGCGGGCCCTGACCGGCCTGGATGCCGCAGCATCGTCCGTGGGGGATGGCGCCGCCAGCATCACGCTGGCGGATGCGGAGCGCGCGGTGCAGCAGGCCGCGCTGGTCTATGACAAGGACGGCGACCAGCACTACGACGTCATCAGCGCCTTCATCAAGAGCGTGCGTGGCAGTGACCCGGACGCCGCCCTCCACTACCTGGCTCGCATGCTGCAGGCGGGGGAGGATCCACGGTTCGTCGCCCGTCGGCTCATGATCCTCGCGAGCGAGGACATCGGGATGGCCGAGCCGCAGGTCCTCCAGACCGCGGTGGCGGCTGCTCAGGCGGTGGCCATGGTGGGCATGCCCGAGGCACAGATCATCCTGGCCCATGCCACGGTGCATGCCGCGATCGCACCCAAGTCCAATGCCATCGTCACCGGCATCAGTGAGGCGATGGCTGATGTCCGAGCCGGCGGGATCGGGCGCGTCCCGGCCCATCTGAGGGATGCCCACTACCCGGGGGCGGGCGCGCTCGGCCACGGAGCGGACTACGTCTATCCGCATGACATCGCCGAGGGCGTGGCCCGCCAGCAGTACCTTCCCGACGAGCTCGTCGACCGCACCTACTACCGGCCCACCCGCCATGGGGCGGAGGCGTCCTGGGGCGACGTGGCGCGCCGGGTGGAACAGCTGCGCTCACCTCAGGAGGACTGAGAGCGGCTGCGTCGGGGGCCTCCCGCGGCCCCATTAGGCTGGGGCACCATGCGAAGGATGGTGTGGGTCGCGATCGGTGCCGCGGGCGGCATCGTGGCGTACCGCAAGGTGCAGCAGGCCATGGTCGATGCCCGTGAGCGCGGAGTCGTGCTCAGCGTCCAGCAGGTGGGCCTCTCGGCGGCGCAGGCACTCACCACCGCTCGCGTGGTCGCGACCGGCGCGGTCGCCGCAGCGGAGAAGCGCGCCACGCAGGCCACCACGCCGGAGCAGCCCGGCTCGGCCGCCGCGCAGGTCCTGCGTCAGGCACCCCGACAGGAATCGCCCCGAGGAGAGCAGTGATGGATTCCGCAGAGATCCGCAGCCGGTTCCTCCGCTTCTTCGCGGACCGTGACCATCAGGTGGTGCCGTCGGCGTCCCTCCTCCTCGACGATCCGACCCTGCTGTTCGTGAACGCCGGAATGGTCCCGTTCAAGCCGTACTTCCTCGGCGAGGCGCCGCCGCCCTATGCGCGTGCCACGAGCGTGCAGAAGGTGGTGCGCACCCTCGACATCGAGGAGGTCGGCAAGACCACGCGCCACGCCAGCTTCTTCCAGATGGCGGGCAACTTCTCCTTCGGCGACTACTTCAAGGAAGGGGCGATCCCCCTCGCGTGGGAGCTGCTGACAGCGTCCCAGAGCGACGGCGGGTACGGGTTCTCGGAGGATCGGCTCTGGGTGACGGTCTACGACGATGACGACGAGGCGATCGAGATCTGGCACCGTGTCGCGGGGCTGCCCTACGAGCGCATCCAACGCCGTGGTCCCAAGGACAACTACTGGTCGATGGGAGTCCCCGGCCCGGGCGGTCCGTGCTCGGAGATCTACTACGACCGTGGCCCGGAGCATGGTCAAGACGGTGGTCCCGTGGTCGACGAGGACCGCTATCTCGAGGTGTGGAACCTCGTCTTCATGCAGGACGAGCTGTCGGCTGTGCGGTCGAAGGAGGACTTCGACATCCGTCAGCCGCTGCCGGCGAAGAACATCGACACCGGCATGGGACTCGAGCGCATGGCGGCGCTCCTGCAGGGCGTCGACAACATCTATGAGATCGACACCACCCGCGGGATTCTCGACCGGGCGTGTGAGCTCAGCGGGGCCTCTTACGGCCGCACCGAGAAGGACGACGTCGCCCTGCGCGTGGTCGCCGATCACGCGCGCACGTGCGTCTTCCTCATCGGCGACGGCGTCATCCCGGGCAATGAGGGCCGCGGATACGTCTTGCGTCGCCTCATGCGGCGCACCATCCGGATGATGCGACTGCTGGGGGCCCACGAGCCGACCATCGGCGAGCTCGTCGACTCGACGGTGCTGACCATGGCCCCCCAGTACCCGGAACTGAACGATCAGGCCAACCGGATCCGGCAGGTCGCCGTCGGCGAGGAGGGCGCCTTCCTGCAGACCCTCCGGACGGGCACCACGATCTTCGACACCGCGGTGGCGGATGTCCGTGCCGGTGGGGGCAGCACTCTTCCCGGCGATCAGGCGTTCGCCCTCCACGACACGTACGGCTTCCCGATCGACCTCACCCTCGAGATGGCCGCGGAGCAGGGGCTCCAGGTCGACGAGGAGGGCTTCCGGCGCCTCATGGGCCAGCAGCGTGAGCGGGCCAAGGCCGACTCCCAGGCCCGCAAGGCGGGCGTCGCGGCCATCACGGCGTACCGCGACATCCTCCAGGAGGGCGGCACCACCACCTTCACCGGATACGACGAGGCGACCACTGAGTCGACCGTCATCGGCATCGTCCGGGATGCCGATGCCGTTCCCGCCGCCAGTGTCGGAGCGCATGTGGAGGTCGTGCTCGACCGCACGCCGTTCTATGCCGAGGCCGGCGGGCAGCTGGGTGACCACGGGCGCCTCCGCAGCAGCGACGGAGCCGTGGTCGATGTCTACGACGTCCAGACCCCTGTTCCGGGCCTGTTCGTGCATCGGGGCGAGGTGGTCGACGGTGAGCTCGTCATGGGCGCCACCGTGATCAGCGAGATCGACCCGGGGCGGCGCCGGGCGATCTCGCGAGCACACACCGCGACGCACATGATCCACCGCGCGTTCCGGGAGAAGCTCGGCGACACGGCCACACAGATGGGATCGGAGAACGCACCGGGTCGTCTCCGCTTCGACTTCCCCAACCCGGCACCGGTGGCCCCGTCCGTGCTGGCCGAGGTCGAGCAGCACGTCAATGAGGTGCTCATCGACGACCTGACCGTGTCGGCGCAGACCATGACCCAGGATGAGGCTCGGGCGATGGGCGCCATGGCGCTCTTCGGAGAGAAGTACGGCGACCAGGTCCGTGTGGTCTCGGTGGGCGACTGGGCCCACGAGCTCTGCGGCGGCACACATGCCCAGCGGTCCGGTCAACTCGGTGTCGTCACGTTCCTGTCCGAGGGCTCGATCGGTGCCGGTGTCCGTCGTGTCGAGGCGCTGGTCGGAGCTGACGCCTATCAGTTCCTGGCCCGCGAGCACGTGCTGGTGAACCGGCTGTCCGAGGTGCTGAAGGCCCCGGCCGATGAGTTGGTCGACCGCGTCGAGAAGACGGTCACGGCGCTCAAGGACGCCGAGCGAGAGCTGGCGAAGGTGCGCAGCGCCAACCTGACGGCGAGCCTTGACGGCATCATCGGCGAGGGGCACGACATCGGCGATGTCCGGGTGTGGACGTTCCAGGCGCCGGACGGAACCTCGGGCGGTGACCTGCGCGAACTGGCCACCAAGGGCAAGGGACGCATGCGGCCGGGCAGCCCCGCCGTCCTCGTCGGCATGGCGGTCGACGATGGCAAGGTGGCCGTCGTGACGGTCGCCTCGGCCGAAGCCATTGACCGCGGCATCACCGCGCGGGACCTCCTGACCGCCGTCGCACCCGCGATCGACGGACGTGGCGGCGGCAAGCCCGACATGGCGCAGGGCGGCGGGTCGAACCCGGCCGGCATCCCGGACGCGATGACGGCTGTTGAGGATCTCGTCCGCGAGCGGGCGGGGCAGTAGCCGGTGCGATCCGGCGTCCGCCTGGCCGTCGACGTCGGCTCGGTGCGGATCGGGCTGGCCCGCAGCGACGCCTCCGGGATGCTCGCTGTTCCGATGGATGCCGTCCGAGCGGGCGACTCGGCGATCGACGAGATCGTCGACGCTGCGCGTGAATGGGAGGCGCTGGAGATCTACGTCGGTCTCCCGCGTCATCTCGACGGTCGTGAGGGTCAGGCGGCCGCGCTGGCGCGGTCCTGGGCCGAGGACCTGGCGGAACGGGTCGAGGCCCCGGTGCGTCTGCTCGATGAGCGGCTGTCGACGGTCCAGGCCCAGCGTGCGCTGCGCGAGGCGGGCCGCACGACACGCCAGTCGCGGTCCGTGATCGACAGTGCATCTGCTGTCATGGTCCTGCAGTCGGCACTCGACGCAGAGTCCGGCACCGGTCGGGTGCCCGGCGAACGTGTCGGTGGGAAGGAGAGCCCGTGAGCCAGCTCGGTCCGCTCATGACCGATGGCCCGCTGCCGCCGTCCCGCCACAGCAGTTCGTGGACCAAGCGCATCGTGGCTCTCGTGTCCGTCGCGGTGGCCGCCGCCATGATCCTGGTGTCGGTCCAACTGCTGCGCGGCTCGCCGGAGGAGCAGGAGTTCGCCGGTGGCGGCACGGGTGAGGTCACCGTGGTGGTGGCCCGAGGCGACACCCTGACGGAGATCGCCGGGAAGCTGGAGGACGCTGGCGTCATCCTCGCAGCCGAGTCGTTCGTGAACGCGGCGAGCGTCGATGAGCGGGCCGGGAGCATCGGACCGGGCAAATACACGATGCTGCGCCAGATGAACTCGGTGGATGCCCTCGAGCTCATGCTCGACCCGGAGTCCCGTGCTGACAGCCGTCTGGTGCTCCCCGAGGGGCTGCGACTCGAGCAGACCGTGGAGGCCGCGTCAGCAGCCACAGACATCCCCAAGCGCGACTTCCAGGCCGCTCTCCGCGCGCCGGAGACACTGGGTCTGCCGGCCTGGGCGAAGGAACGCCCCGAGGGGTTCATGTTCCCGGCCACCTACGACGTCGCGGGAGACGAGACGGCCGAGGAGCTTCTCCAGGGATTCGTTCGCCGCTTCAACCAGGCGAGCGTCGAGGTGGGGCTCGAGGAGCGGGCCTCGGATGTGGGCCTGAAGCCCTACAAGGTGCTCATCGTGGCATCCCTGCTGCAGGCCGAGGTCCAGCCCAACGACTTCGCGAAGGCTGCGCGCGTCATCTACAACCGGCTCGACCAGAAGATGCCCCTGCAACTGGACTCGACGGTGTCCTTCGCCTTGGGCATCAACGACATCCTGCTCGATGCCGATCAGTTGGGCACCGACTCGCCGTACAACACCTACCAGAACAAGGGGCTGCCCCCTCGACCCATCAACAGTCCCGGTGAGGCGGCCATCGAGGCTGCTCTGAACCCGGCCAAGGGCGACTGGCTGTACTTCGTGACGGTCGATCCAGCCACCGGCGAGACGAAGTTCGCGAAGGACTACGACCGCTTCCTCGTGCTCAAGAAGCAGTTCCAGGACAATCTCGCGAAGTCCGAGCAGCAGTCGGAGGACACCGGCGGTGAGTGAGGCCGCCGGGATCGGCCGTGGCGGACGCATGCGCGCCGGGGTGCTGGGATCACCGATATCCCACTCCCTGTCGCCGGTGCTGCACCGTGCCGCCTACCGCAGCCTCGGCCTTGAGTGGCAGTACGAGGCCTATGACGTTGACGAGGAGCGGCTGCCTGCCTTCCTGGCCGGGCTGGACACCTCTTGGGCGGGTCTGTCCCTCACCATGCCGCTGAAGGAGGCCGTGATCCCGCTCCTGACCCATGTGGATGCCGAGGCTGAGCGCATCACGTCGGTGAACACTGTGCTGCCCGTCGCCGGAGGTGGCTGGCGTGGCGCCAATACGGACGTGTTCGGGATGGTCGAATCGCTCGCGCGGGCCGGCCTGAACACCGTGCCCGCCACGGCGACGATCCTTGGGGCCGGAGCCACAGCGCGCAGCGCATCGGCCGCGCTGGCGCGGCTGGGCTGCTCCGAGGTGGTGGTCTGCGCCCGCCGCCCCGAGGCGGCTGAGGCCATCGCGGACCTCGCTCGCGGACTCGGCCTGGTCGCCCGCGGCGCTCCTCTCGATCCGGATCCTGAGCTGATCGGAGCCGACGTCGTGATGAGCACGCTGCCTGGTGATGTCGCGGCACCCTGGGCCGACCTCGCATCGTCTGCGCGGGGAGCCCTGCTGGACGCCTCGTACCATCCGTGGCCCACGCCGCTGGCCGCC
>JAUHZW010000096.1 GCA_030425745.1 Actinomycetes bacterium | reverse complement strand
CTGGGCGCCGGTGTCTACTACGCGATCTACACCGTTGTCGGCGTGCGTCTCTCACGTGACGGGCGACCACCCAGCGCCGTGCTGGCCGCCTCCTTCTCGATCGGCGCGGTCCTGCTGCTGCCGGCGGCGGTGACCTCCACCTGGTGGTTCTCGGCAGCCGGGGTGGTCGAGGTGCTGTGGCTCGGCCTGGCGACGACGACGGCCGCGTACCTGTTGTTCGGAGTCGGTCTGCGGACTCTGCAGCCCGGGCACATCGCCACCCTGAACCTGTTCGAGCCCGTGGTGGCCACCATCCTCGGTGTCGTCGTCCTCGGGGAGTTCCTGGGAGGCACCGGGTGGCTGGGCACAGTTCTCGTCCTCGCTGCATTGGCCCTGCTGGGCCTGTCGGAGTCCCGCCGGTCGTCGTCACGTGGTGCCGGTGAGAGGATCGATGCGTGACCTTTCGCAGCGGCTTCGCCTGCCTGGTGGGCCGGCCCAATGCCGGCAAGTCCACCCTGACCAACGCGATGGTGGGCCGCAAAGTGGCGATCACCTCCGACCGACCCCAGACCACTCGCCGAGTCCTGCGCGGCATCGTCAACCGCCCTGACGGGCAGCTCATCATGGTCGACACCCCAGGGCTGCATCGTCCTCGGACACTTCTGGGCGAGCGGCTCAACGACCAGGTCCGTGAGACCTGGGCCAACGTCGACGTCGTCGGCCTGTGCATCCCGGCGGATCAGGCGGTGGGACCGGGTGACCGATTCATCACCACCGAGCTTGCCGGGCTGCGAAACCGGCCCGTGGTCGCCGTCGTCACCAAGACCGACACCGTCAGCCGCGAGACCGTGGCCGAACGATTGCTGCAGGTGACTGAGCTGGCCACCGATGCCGGGCTCGACTGGGCGGAGGTCGTGCCTGTCTCGGCTCGTGTGGGAGAGAACGTCGACCTGCTGGTCGAACGGCTCATCGCGCACCTCCCGGAGGGACCCGTCCTGTTCCCCGAGGGAGAGGATGAGGCGACCACGGATGAGATCGCCATTGCCGAACTCATCCGTGAAGCAGCGCTTGAAGGCGTGCAGGACGAACTCCCGCACTCGATCGCCGTCGTCGTCGAGGAGATCGAACCGCGCGAGGACCGCCCGAAAGACCGGCCCCTCACGGACGTGCGCGCCAGCCTGTTCGTCGAGCGGGACTCCCAGAAGGCGATCGTGATCGGCAAGGCGGGGTCACGCCTGAAGGAGGTCGGGACGAAGGCCCGCAGGGAGATCCAGGAACTGCTCGGCACCCCGGTGTTCCTCGACATCCGGGTCAAGGTCGCCAAGGACTGGCAGAAGGACCCCAAGCAGCTGCGCCGCCTCGGCTTCTGACCGCCTTTGCAGATTTGCACCGCTTCCCGGTGCAGTTCTTGCGAACTGCACCGGTTCCGCGGCAGGACTCTCGAATTGCACCGCCCTGTCAGGCCGCCTGCTGACGGGCCTGCCGGATCCGTGCGGCCACCAGGTCGGGGTGTTCCTCGATCTCATCGAACATCCACCGGACAATGCTCGGGCCGCGGCGGCGGAGTCGATCCTCGCGCCGCTTCTCGGCCACGATGTCTGCACGGGCCTGGTATTTCACCGCCCCATCGGCCTCACCGATGATGTTCCAGTCCGGCCACCACATGTCGACGTACCCGATGAGCCCCTCCTCGTCGTAGAAGGGCTGCTGGAGGATGGGCTCAGGGATTCCCTGCTCGATCAGGGCAAGCCGGGAGAAGGTCTCGAACACCGTCTGGGCTCCGGGCCGGGCGCGCTCAAGTGCGGCAAGCAGATCATCCCTGTGGCCGAGATGCCGCCACAGGTCCAGGGTCTCGGCCACGTCTCCAGGCGTGGCGCCCTGCCACAGGGCGGCGTCGAGGAGTGCCGTCCGCCAGCGTGCGGACGTCATCGTGGCGGCAGCACTGACGCCGGCAAGAGCCGGGCCGACCACGGGGACACCTCGGACGACAGAGCAGTCGCCATCGTTCACCGGTCCGGTGGTGACGTCCGCCTCGGGGATGGTGAGGCGGTGTCGGCTGGGTCGACGGAGCGCGCGCTCATCTCCACCCGAAGAGCGGACGACGAACAGGGAGTCAGGCACGCCGTACGGCAGCGGCATCTGTCGCACAAGGGCCGCGGACGGCCCAAAGGCCCACGCAGGCTCCCGCGCGCTGGCCACGCAGGCGGCCAGATCGATGAGGTGACGGTCACCGGGAGTCGCCGTCAGGACAGTTTCCGTGAGGGCGTAGATGCCGTGACGAAGTCGGGTGAGGAGGTTACGTCGCACCATTGCTGATTGCAGGGCATCGGTGATGCCCAGGGTCAGGAGTTCGTGGCGGCGGTGGACGAGGCGGTCAGCGGCTACGTCGCGCAGCAGTCGGACGGCAGCGTGGGCCTCGGCGTCGATTCGAGCGGACATGACAGGACTGTTGCGCAGAGTTGGGCGGTGACCAAGTCGCTATCCACAGGCTCACCCGGACGGGATCCGGAGAAGACCGGCAATACCGGTGCAAGTCTGGAGATCTGGACCGGGAAGCGGTGCAAGTCTGGAAAGTGCACTCGAGGGGTGGGGCTCAGGCGGGACCTGACGTTGGCCGCGTCAGCGTCCGACGGACCCCTGCCACTTCGTGCCTGCGGCCTTGACGCCGTTCAGCTTTGCCCCGTACAGCTTCGACCAGCGCAGATCGGCCTGACTCAGATTGGCGAAGCCGAGCTTGGCTCCCTCGAGGTTCGCACCTCGCAGGTCGGCTCCCACCAGGACCGCTTGGCTCAGATCCGCGCCTCGGAGGTCGGCCTGTCGAAGGTTCGCCCCGGTGAGGACGGCATTCGCGAGGTCGGCCCCCCTTAGATCTGCCCCATTCTTCTTCGCCGAATCCAGCAGGGCCCCGGTCAGCCTGGCGTCACGAAGATCAGCGTTGCTGAGGTTGGCCCCCTTGCAGCTGACGATGCCCGACTGCACCAGCGTGCAGGTACCGATGAGCGGACTCGCCGCGAGGTACCCCCGGTTCAACTGAAGCGCCTGCGTTCGGCTCCCGGCACGGCTCAGAGAGGTCCTTGCGGAGACCGTCTCGGGTGTCTGCGGTGTCATCTGGACGCCCAGCAGCGAGTAGGGCTCGTGCGTGAACTCGTACCAGAAGGTGTGGTCGATGCCGAGGATGAAGGAGTCGGCATAGGCGTACCGGATGAGCTCCGCCCCCTCAGCATCGGAGAAGTCGTGTCCGGGCTGGATGCCGGGTCCGGGAAGGCCGAAGTTGACCTCAGTGTCCCAGATCTCCAAGGTGGCGAGGAGTGGTGAACTCGCTCCCAGACCACTGATCACCGACTGCTGCCATGTCTTGATCTGGTTGAACCGCTCCGTAGCAGCGGCCTTGAGGTCGACGCTGGCCACGCAGTCGGCCGGTGAACGACCCTCACTCACGCAGTTCTGCTGGTAGGTAATTCCCGCAGAGCCACCGGGGTAGGTGTGGATGGCCCAGCCATCGATGATGCTTCCCACCGATGAGTAGCGACTGTTCGCTGCCTTGATGAAGTCTTCGGTGAAGTCGCTCCCGCTGGTCAGTCGGGTCGTCACGCTGGGGGAGAGCACCGTCGCGTTGGAATAGCCCTTGATGATGTCATGGGCGATGCGCGTCATCTCCGCAAGCTGTTCGGCGCTGCCCCTCCAGAATGTCGTGAGGTTGGCCTCGTTCCAGACCTCATACGCGGCGATGCGGTTGCCGTATCGGGAGGCAACGGCATTCACATATGCGTTCCAGTCGCTCATGCTCCGCGGCGGGCTGGAAGAGCCGGCACCCCAGCGGGGGTCACCTGCCGTGGGGTTCCATGCTGCCCACTGAGGGGTCAGGCCGAGCACGAGCAGCGGACGCCCACCCCACGATTCCACTTGGGCGATGCGGCGGTCGAGGATGCTCCAGTCGAAGACGCCCGGGGCGGGATTGACGTCGCGCCAGGCGACCTTCATGTCCCACAGGCGATACATCCCGGCCTTTGGAGGTGTGACGGACTCCAGGCCGGCATCCCAGCCGACATTGGGGCCCACCGAGAGGTCTGGGGTGTTCCACGGCTCGTTGCGGTGCAGAGCCTCGAGCCCGCGGGATAGTTCCTCGGGTGGTAAGGCCGATGCCCCGGGAACGCCGGCCAGAAGAGTCGCTCCGAGGGAGAGGCCCACCACGGCGACGAGTCGACGGGTGCTGCGGGATGCACGGAGACGAACCATGTCGTGAGGCTACACACACCCTGCTGGGTTGGGCTCGTCGAAATCGGGCTGAGAGGGGTTTACCCCGCCTCTCGGCGGGTCTCGATTGTTTCACCCGTGGATGAATGGACCTCATACCGTTGCCCGTAGGCCTCGGTCACGGCGATGATGATGGCAGCGAGCGGGATGCCGATGATCGCCCCGATCGCCCCGAACAGGGCGGCGCCGATGAACACCGAGGCGAGGGCCACGCCGGAGTTGATGTCCATGGTCTTGGTGGAGATCCGCGGGGTGAGGACGTAGTTCTCGACCTGCTGGTAGACGGTGGCGAAGAGGACGATCCACAGGATGTCGAGCGGGTCGTCAAACGCCGCGAACAGGGCCGGCAGAGCCACGCCGAGGTAGGTGCCGATCGTCGGGATGAACTGGCTGACTACGCCGGCGAAGATGCCCATGGGCAGCCAGTAGGGAATGTCGATGAAGGCGAAGAACGCGGCATGGAAGAAGGCGGAGATGCTCGCCAGCGCCAACTTGGAGATGACGAACCCGCCGGCCTTCTGGACCGAGATCTCCCAGACGTTGAGGAACACCACCTGCCGTGACGGCTTCAGCCAGGACGCGATCCAGCGTCGAATGGACGGCCCGTTGGCGGCGAAGTAGAAGGAGAACACCACGACCATCAGGAAGTTGAAGACCGCTCCGATCACGCTGGTGACGAAGCCCAGGATCCCGCCGGCGAGGTACGACGCGATCTCGGTGATCTGCTGCGTGGTGAGGTTCAGCCCCTGCGTCAGGGCGACGGGATCGATCTCAGCATTGAAGTTGTCGTTGAGCCAGGCAGTGATATCCAGGGCGAGCGCTGGGAGCGCCAGGATGAGCTCGGTGACCTGCTCGGCGAAGACACTGCCCAGCAGCCAGATGAACAGCCCGATGAGGATCAGCGAGGCCACAGCCACGATGGCCGTGCCCAGAGCTCTGGGTACCCCGCGCCGTGCCAGGCCGGTGACCAGCGGGTCGACGGAGATCGCGATCAGCCATGCGAGAAGCAGATTGAACAGGAAACCGCCGAGCAGCCCCCAGGCGTGATTGATCACCTGAAGGGCGATGACGGCGACGACGACCATCACCAGGGCCTTGCGCAGCCATCGGGAGTCCGCCGCCACCATCACGGGGGAACGTGCCCCCTCAGCTTCCGGGGTGCCCGTCGATGGATCGTCGGCAGAGGCCTGGGGCTGGTCCTGGATCGGTGCGGTCGGCTCGACCGGGTCCTCGGCGCGCGCGGGCTCGGGGATCTCCGGATCCGGGCCGCTCATGCGTAAGAATCTAGCGTGCCGGTGTACCGAGATGAGGCGATTGTGCTGCGCGCCCAGAAGCTCGGTGAGGCGGATCGCATCGTCACCCTCCTGACCCGGGAGCACGGACGTGTCCGGTGCGTGGCCCGCGGGGTGCGCAAGACCACCAGCCGCATTGGCTCCCGGCTCGAGCCCTTCGGGCACGTGGATGTCCAGTTGTACGAGGGGCGCAACCTCGACACGGTCACTCAGGTGGAGTCGATCGAGTCGCATGGAGCGCGCCTCTCTGCCGACTACGCGCGATACACCGCGGGCACGGCGATGCTGGAGACAGCCGAACGGCTGACCCCGGAGGAGCGCGAGCCCTCGCTGCCGCAGTTCGCACTCCTCGTCGCGGGTCTGAGATCTCTCGTCGCTCAGGAGCACGATGCGGGCCTCACCCTGGATGCTTACCTGCTGCGATCACTGGCCATCGCCGGGTGGTCGCCGTCCTTCGCGGACTGTGCGAAGTGCGGGGAGCCCGGGCCGCACCGGGCCTTCTCCATCGTCGCCGGAGGGGTCGTGTGCCCGACGTGTCGGCCCCCGGGCTCGGCCGCGCCCACCGAGTCGACCGTCGAACTGCTCGGCGCGCTCCTGAGCGGAGACTGGGTCGTCGCCGACGCCAGTGAGCCGCGCGACCGCCGTGATGCCAGTGGGCTGGTCGCGGCCTTCCTCCAGTGGCACCTCGAGCGTGGGCTTCGCTCCCTGCCTCTGGTGGATCGCTCCGGTCAGTAGCAGTCCCGAGGGTGCAGGATGGGCTCATGGCCCGCCGAGCATCCGTCCGCCCGCCCTCGCCCCATCCCAGCGGGGCCACTCCGCCGGCCATCCCGAAGGACCTCGTGCCCAAGCACGTCGCGGTGGTCATGGACGGCAACGGCAGGTGGGCCAAGGAGCGCGGTCTGCCCCGCACCGCAGGCCACGAGGCAGGAGAGGCGAGTCTGTTCGACTGCGTCGAGGGCGCGCTCGAACTCGGCATCGAGTGGATCAGCGCCTACGCCTTCTCCACGGAGAACTGGAAGCGATCCCCGGATGAGGTGCGCTTCCTCATGGGATTCAACCGTGACGTCATCCGCAGGCGTCGAGACGAGATGAACGAGCTCGGCGTGCGGGTGCGATGGGCCGGTCGTCGTCCCAAGCTCTGGCGCAGTGTGATCACGGAGCTCGAAGAGGCTGAGGAGCTGACCAGGAAGAACAAGAAGCTCACGCTGACGATGTGCGTGAACTATGGGGGACGAGCTGAGATCGCCGACGCCGCCGCGGCGATGGCGCGGGACGTGCGCGCCGGGCGTCTGGACCCGGAGATGATCAACGAGCGGATGTTCCACCGCTACCTCGACGAGCCGGACATGCCGGATGTCGACCTCTTCGTCCGATCGTCGGGGGAGCAGCGCACCAGTAACTTCCTGCTGTGGGAGTCGGCATATGCCGAACTCGTCTTCCTGGACACTCTGTGGCCGGACTTCGACCGACGACACCTGTGGCACGCATGCGAGATCTACGCCTCGCGGGACCGCCGCTACGGCGGAGCGGTGCCGAATCCGCCGGCCTAGCCATCGCTGCGAGGTGCCCCGGGGGGATACCTCCCCACATTGCCTCGATTGCCTGTCGGCCCTGCGCTCCTATGGCACCGTCAAGGGACCGCACACACAGTGAGACGACAGGCACAGTGAGACGAGGGTGTTGATTCAGATGCAGACGCGCAGAGTGCCGGTTGTAGGAGTCCTCGGAACATCGATCGCCATGACCGCAGGCCTCCTGGCAGGCGCACCGCCGGCGAGTGCCGCCCTTCTCGACTCCGGGGTCAGTTCCCAGGTGCTGTTCTCCACACCACCGATCGAGGACGAGCAGCGGGCTCTCTCGACCGGCGCCCGGGAGCAGCGCTTCGTGAATGCCACTCTTCCGATGGTCGGTGGCGCGACCACGTTCCGGACGACGTTCCGGCCGGGCGCGGGATTCACCTACGACAAGGTCGTGATGCAGATCCTCATATGCCCGACGGCCGATGCCCTCGTGGCCTCCGAATGCAGGGTGGTGAGCGACAAGGAACTCCCCGGCCCCTTCACCTCGAATGTCATCCGCTCCGATGACCTGACGATCGGTGTCGATGATCAGGGCTACGGTCGCATCTACCGCGGCAACCTCGCGATCTACACCAACGGGGGAGC
>JAUHZW010000095.1 GCA_030425745.1 Actinomycetes bacterium | reverse complement strand
GCGGTCCGGGTAGGTGAAGCGATAGGTGCGGGCCTTCAGCGATCGATCACGCAGCACCGCCGGCTCGCGCACTCGATGAACCCGAACCTCGGACCACGAGTCGCGGTTGTCGCCGATGTCGGCGATCCACAGGATGGGCCGGCCACGCCGGTCACGTCCGGAGCCGATGGCCTCGATGTCGCGGGCATCGATCCCGCGGATGGTGAGCGTGGCGAGGGTGCGGCAGGTGCGCGCGCTGACGGCGTAGACGTAGGGGCCGCCGGAGGAGTCGTTGTGGAGGTACAGCACATCGCGGTGGCGCTGGGAGTAGGTCATGCCGCTGATCTCGGTGAACCGCTTGTCGGTGAATCGACAGACCTCGCTGACGCCGTCGAGGGCTGCCGCCGGGGGAGCCACGAGCAGGCCGACGAGCATGGTCGCGAGGACCGTGAACGCAACCCATCGGCCTGCGCCCAGTGACCACTCGGACGGCCAGTGACCACTCGGACGGCCAGTGACCACTCGCGGGGAGGGTTGTGGGGGCATGGTCAGCCGCGGACGGCAGCGATCACCACGACGACGACCAGGGAGACCAGCACAGCGAGCGTCACGAAACGGCGCGTGCGGGGATCCATGGCGTCAGCGTACGTGGCCCGGGCCCTCCGTGAGATCGAGGCTCGGCGAGCCCATGAGATCAAGGCTCGGCGAGCCCATGAGATCGTGACTCCGTGACGTCGCCCACGCCTCCGGCACCTGCCCCAGCAGCGGGGCGGTCGGCCGATGCCGTGCTGCCGGTCATCGTCGGCACGATCGGCTGGGCGGTGGCACTCATCGTGCTCATCGTGTTGCGGCCGCAGTTGGAGGCGACCGGATCCACGTGGTGGATCGGCGCCGCCGCCGCCGGGCTCATCACCGGCCTGCTGGCGACGGCTTTCCTCGTGCGCCGCCGGCGTCTGACCCGCTAGTCGGTCTCAGCCGCGGGCTCGGGCTCCGAGGCCGGCTCGTCGCTCTCCGCTGTGACAACCTCGATCTCAGACACCTCGACATCCGGCGCCACCGCTTCGACCGCGGCCTCCGCCGACTCCACCGAACCGGGCTCGGGCTCAGTCTGCGGGGCGATCATGGCCTCCGAGTGGGCACCACACCCGTACGTCAGGGCCACGACATGCCCGTCGGCCGGGCTCATCTCATTGGCGCAGACCGCGAACTGCTGGCCCATCGCGCCGTTCATCGGCAGCAGGAATCCGCAGGTCGAGCACTCCAGCGCCGCCTGCTTGGCCATCGGCGCGTTGGGTCCGAAGTCTCCCTCGACCCAGCGGTCGGCGGCATCATCACGCCCGATCGGCGACAGCACGCGCACTCGGCCGAGCCCGATCTCCCATTGGCCCGGCTGCAGCGGTGCGGCCGAGGACACACCCTCGAGGTCGTCCTGCCCCGTCATACCGGGAACAAGACGCGCATCGTCGACGGCGGTCGGCAGGACATCTCCCGCCGAGAGGTCACCGGGCTCGACCCGCTCGCTCCACGGCACCCACGCCGGGGCCACAAGGGCCTCCGGGCCGGGCAGCAGAACCACCTCAGTGACGGTCACCACCTTGGCGCGCGGAGCACGGGCCAGCGTCACCGCCCACTGCCAGCCGACGTAAGCCGGGTTCAGGCACGTGAAGGTGTGTGTCGCAAGGCGCTCACCCTCCATCACGACGGCCAGATGCTCACCCACAACGTCGGCGCCGGCCTCCTCGACGGCCGCCTCACGTGCCTGATCGACGGCCGCCACAAGGGCGGCATCACGCTTGGCATCGGCGGCTGGCAGGAGCGAACTCATGCGTCGATTGTGGCCCACCCCACTTGCCGGTCCCTCAGCGGGGGACGTCCACCAACCAGCGCTAGGGTCATGCCATGAACCGAGGCCGTCTGCCCCTGCTCGTCGTCGGTGCCGCTGCTGCGGCCCTCATCCTCACCGGCTGCCAGAAGCCCGCACCCGGCGCCTCGGTGTTCTCCGGCACCACCACCGCCCACAGTGAGGCGGCGTGCTGGGCATTCGACGCCCCGTCGGTCGATGCCGATGCCTGCGCGCAGGAGGTGCTCGCCAAGGCCACCGCAGGCGAGGCCGTGGAGTCCATCAAGGTCGTGCCCGGCGACGTCATCGGCGTGAGCGTCGAGCCGGTCGTTGCGGATGCCGGCTGGACCATCCGCATCGGCGGTCAGGCCGTGACCCAGACCCCGCTGACGACGACGTACTTCCGCTTCACCTTCCCGGACCTGCAGCAGGTGCCCGCGGAGGGGTTGTCGATGGAGATCGTCGCCGGGGGCGATGCCGGCACCAAGGGTGTGTGGCTGTTCCAGCTCACGGGCGCATAGCCACTCAGGGCACCGGCCGCTCCTGGCTAGACGTCGAGGTCGTCGGCCACCGCGCGCAGCACGGCGGACACCTTGGCGGCTGCTGCATCCGGCGGATACTTGCCTCGTCGCAGCTGGTTCGAGACACCGTCGAGCAGCTTGATGAGGTCCTCGATGATGACGGCCATGTCATCGGCCGGCTTGCGCTTGCCCTTGACGACGGACGGCGCAGCACCGACGACGGTCACGGAGAGTGCCTGCTTGCCGCGCTTGCCATCGACCACACCGAAGTCGACCTTGGTTCCGGGCTTGAGGGCCGTCAGACCAGCCGGCAGCGTCGACACATGAACGAAGACGTCATCGCCCTCGTCGGACGAGATGAACCCGAACCCCTTCTCGGAGTCGTACCACTTCACGGTTCCGGTAGGCACGGCCGCCTCGCTCACTGTCGGTGTCTCGCGGCCGGGTGCCGCTGCACGGGCCTTCCCCGCGCCTGAGAAGGTTACCCGGTGACCTCGACCACCACCTCGGCTGACCGGATCCTGCGCATCGGCGGCTGGATCACGGCCCTCGGCCTGCTGTTCACGGTCATCGCCGTGCTCCCGCTCATCATCCCCTCCCTCGATCTCCCGAGCGCCCTGTGGTGGCTGTCGATGCTGACCGGAGTGGGGCTCGCCACCGTCTTCGTCGGCCTAATCCTGGGCGCCCGACAGCGGCGCTCCCGCCGATAGAGGCCTCCCGAGCCCGGCCGCGTACCTTTGGTCGGATGAGCAGCCCCCGCAGCCTCGCCGATGACCTGCGTCGTCGCGACGATGGCGCCCTGGCGTCACTGCTGGCCACCCGGCCGGATCTGCTGCAGCCGGTGCCTGCCGACTTCACCGCGCTGACCTCACGGGCGACCGCAGGGCCCTCGGTCGCGCGGAGCCTCGATGCCCTCGATGCCGTCGAGCTGCACGTGCTGCACGTGGTGGCGGAGGCGACGGCTGACGATCCCCGCTCCCGCGAGACGCTCGTCGACCTCGCCGGAGCAGGGCTGCCTCCGACGGCCCAGGATGCGGTGGCCGAGGCACTCGACGGGCTCATCACCCGGGCTCTGGTCTGGGGCGACGACGACGCTCTGCGGGCTGTGGGATCCGCCCTGGACCTCGTCGCGGGGTTCCCAGAGCCGGCGTGGCCCCTGCCATCGACCGATGATGCGGCCGCGGTCGATCAGGCGATGGTCGACGGCCAGTCCGGCCTGCACGCTCGGGAGACGCTCGCCCTGCTGCGCGACCTGCTCGATGAGTGGTCGGTGCAACCGCCGGGCGTGCTTCGCAGCGGAGGACTGGCCCTGCGGGACTTCGCGCTGGCCTGCACGAGCCTGCACTCTGACCCAGCGCGCACGGCACTGCTCATCGAACTCGCGGTCGCGGCCCGGCTTCTGGCCGACGACGAGGAGGAGGATCCCCACTGGGTGCCGACCGAGCGCTACGACATCTGGTCGGCTCGACCGCCCGCGGAGCAGTGGCTGGATCTGATCGACGCCTGGCTCGCGCTGCCGCGGCTGCCTGGCCTGTCGACGGAGAAGTCGAAGCTGCTGGTCACCGAAAACGATCGACGCCCCGTGCCCGGCATGCGCCGGGACCTGCTCGCGCTGCTCGGGGAGCTCTCCCCCGGGACCGCTCTCGATGCCGACCAGATCCAGCGGATCCTCGACCATCGCCGCCCCCGCCGGGCGGGCATCCTGCGTGAGCAGGCGATCCGCGCGACGATCCGCGAGGGGACCGATCTCGGGGTCATGGCCCTGGGCGCGCTGAGCAGTGCCGCGCGCCTGCTGCTCGCGGAGGAGCACTCCTCCCCTGACGACCGCCGCCGCGTGGCCGGCGAGGTCGCCGACGCGATGGCCGCGACCATGCCCGACGACGTCGACCACGTGCTGATCCAGGCGGACCTGACCATCACCGCCCCCGGCCCGCTCACCTCGGACATCGGTCGCACCCTCGGTCTGCTGGCCACGATCGAGTCACGCGGCCACGCCACGGTCTACCGCGCCGATGAGTCCTCGATCCGGCGCGCTCTCGATGCCGGTTGGGACGCCGAGGGGTTGCACGAGTTCCTCACGAGCATCTCCCGCACTCCCGTGCCGCAGCCTCTGACGTATCTCATCGACGACGTGGCCCGGCGGCACGGCGCCGTGCGCGTCGGTGGCGCCCTGAGCTACCTGCGCAGCGATGCGGCCGACACCCTGCGCGCCATCGCAGAGGACCGCCGACTGAAGGCCCTCGGCCTGCATCGGATCGCCGACACCGTCGTCATCTGTCAGGCACCGCCGTCGGAGGTCATCGCGGGGCTCCGCAAGGCCGGCTACGCCCCGGCCGCGGAGAGCCCGGACGGCGGCATCGTCGTGCGTCGCCCTGAGGACCACCGCACACCCACGCCACGAGCAGCGACACGACGCACCTCCCGCGGTCCGGAACCTGCACTGGTGACGGCGGCGGTCAAGACGCTGCGCGCCGGCGATCGCTCGCGCACCAGCAGGGGCGCCGCCGTGTCCGGACCGGCCGCCGCAGGGACCGTGCCGCGGCTGCAGTCGGGGGCGGTGGTGCAGGCCCTGCGCGGAGCGCTGGAGGAGAACGCGTCGGTGTGGATCGGATACGCCGACACCGACGGCACCGTCTCCGAGCAGATCATCGATCCCATCCGACTGTCCGCAGGTGTGCTGACGGCCTTCGACCACCGCACCGACGGTGTTCGCACCTTCGCGGTCTCACGCATCACCGGCGTCGCGGACGTCCACTGAGGGTGCCTCGTCTCCCCGCGTGCGGCGCCGCTCGTCGTACATGCGGGTGTCCGCCTCGAGCATGAGGTCAGCGACGCTGCGTGAGCGGGCATCGGCCGAGGCCATACCCACCGTGACCTTCGCCGCCCACTTGTCCCTGACCGGGTAGTGGGCCTCGATGCTGTCCGACAGACGCGTGGCCAGTGCACCGCCCTCGACCAGTCCCCCCACGCCGACGATGACGAACTCGTCACCCCCCACCCGTGCCACCAGGTCCCCCACCCGGGCGCTCTCCCGCAGCGCTCGACCGACGGCGGCGATGACCTGGTCTCCCTCCTCATGCCCGAACGTGTCGTTCACCGCCTTGAGTCCGTCGACATCCACATAGGCGACCAGGATCGGGGCGCCGGACCGGCGGGCATTGCCCTCCAGCGCCGCCACCCCGATATCGAGTCCGCGCCGGTTGAGCAGACCGGTCAGGGAGTCCTCGGTTGCGACCTGCTCGGCGAGGACGGTCGTGTCCGCCAGGTGGTTCAGCATCTGGATTCGGGCCACGAGCAGGCCGGCGGCGAACAGCTGTGACGCCACCAGGACGACGTCCATGGGATCGCTCGGCGTCGGCCCATCGATCCTGGTGATCACCGTCTGGTCGAACACGACCAGGAGGACGAAGCCCACGAGGACCGGCTTCCAGGAGACAGCCAGGGCCACAAGCATCATCGACAGGACGGCACTGAAGCCGATGAGCGCCGCCGATCCGGTGATCGCTGCGCGTGCGATCTGGGGTGCCAGGGCAAGAGCCATGACCACGCCGTAGCTCCAGAGCAGGACCCGGTCCGTCAGCCGGGGCACCAGCAGGCCATAGACGAGCAGGACGCCAGCGGAGATGAAGAACGAGAGCCCCGCCCAGGCGACCGATTCGGCGGTCTCAGCACGGAAAACGAGCCCGAGCACGACCAGGATGACGGCCCCGAGAGTCAGCGCGGCAGGGAAGTGGTGGCGAGCCGAGGCGATCCGGTAGGCCTCGCGCTGCTGGCGGGACGCCCGCGGAGCAGCACTCTGGGGCACCAGCCCCAGGCGCTGCATCCATCCCGTCATGTTCACGCTCGGAGACCTCCTCTCGCCCCCGTCAGCACAGGATAGTGAGGCCCGAACCCCTCCGTCACCCCGTGACAGGATGCGGATTCCGGCGTCAGGCGTCGCCGTACCAGTTGAGCATCAACTCGATGCGTCCGTCACCGCCGAAGGTGACGTGCAGGGCGTTGGCGCGGTCGAAGGACGTGCCGTCGGCGTTGGTCCCGCTGATGCGCACGACCATGGCCGCCGCACCCTGGTCGGGTGACACGATGCGATCGGTGTACTCGACGGTGAAGTCATTCACCAGGTCGAAGAATCGCTGATACTCCTCCTCGATCCCGTGATTACCCACGGAATGCTTGCTGTTCCAGGCGCTGCCGGCATCGCCCAGCCCGTGGACGTGGATCTGAGCGTCCGCGGCGTAGCAGTCAGCCACGGCCCGTGCATCGCGCGCCCGGATCGCATCGCCGTACCTGTCGATCCACCTGTGGATCTGGTCCGCGGTGGCGCTCACGACGACACCATGAGGTCCGTCGACCAGACCGTCATGTCGGCGAGTACGTCCGGGAGCGGATCGACGCCGATGCCCGGCCCGGTGGGAACGGGCAGCCGCCCGTCCTGCAGGACGAACGGCTCGGTGACGTCGACCTCGTAGTAGCGGCTCGACCCGCTGGTGTCCCCCGGCAGGGTGAATCCAGGCAGCGCGGCGAGGGCGACATTCGCCGCGCGACCGATGCCCGTCTCGAGCATGCCGCCTGCCCATACCGGTGCTCCGCGCTCCAGGCACAGGTCGTGGATCTCCTTGCCGGTCAGGTAGCTGCCGACCCGGCCGGGCTTGATGTTGATGATCGAGCAGGCACCGAACTGCAGGGCGGAGTCGGCGCTCATCACGGAGTGGATCGACTCGTCCATGCAGATCGGCGTCTCGCAGGCCTCCGACATCAGCACATGCCCGTACCAGTCGTCCTGCTCCAGCGGCTGCTCGTGCAGCAGCAGGTCGAACTGGTCGAGCTGCGCGAGGTGCTGCGCGTCCGACCGCTGGTACGCCTGATTGGCGTCCGTCTGCAGCGGGATCGTCGGCCACGCCTCGCGCACCGCGCGCAGGGGCTCGACATCCCAACCCGGCTGGATCTTCAGCTTGATCCGGCGGTAGCCCTCGTCGACGTAGCCGCCCACCTCGGCCAGAAGTTCATCGATGGACTCGTTGACGTTGATGCCCACAGAGACCCCGCAGTCGACCCTGTCCTTCACGGCCCCGAGGTAGTGAGCGAGGGACTCACCCCGCTCGCGCAGCCACACATCGAGCATCGCGGTCGACATCGCGTTCTTGGCCATCGGGTTGCCGGCGACGACCTCCATGGCCGCGCGCACCTCGTATGGGTCGTCGGAATCCGCGACCGTCGCCAACGCGGGCAGCAGATGGTTCTCCATCACGTGGATCGCGTTGTCGCCGTACTCGTAGCTGTAGCCCGGCCAGGACATCGTCACGCACTCGCCCCAGCCGCTCACCCCGTTAGAGGAGACCGCCTCGACGAGGATGACGTCGCGCAGAGTCTCGGTCCCGAAGCTGGTGCGGAA
>JAUHZW010000094.1 GCA_030425745.1 Actinomycetes bacterium | reverse complement strand
CGCGTAGGGTCGGGGCATGAGCGACTTCCTGTACTCCGTCGAGCGCCAGTTCGACCTGCCCGTCGAGATCCTGTGGGATGCCTGGGTCGATGCCGAGGCCCTGCAGGCCTGGTACCACCCGACGGATCTGGTCAACGTGCCCGGCAGCGTGGTCTCCGATGCCGTCGAGGGCGGGGAGTGGGCCGTGGCCGTCGATGTTCCCGAGCACGGATTCGTCGCCTACTTCTACGGCCGCTACACCAAGGTTGTCGAGAACCTCCTCCTCGAGCACACGATGAGCTACACCCAGTCCGCGGAGGAGTTCGCGGCTCGCGACGAGTCGCTCCCTTCTCACCGGGTGACCGTCGAGTTCGACAGTCGGGGGATGTACAGCTGGGTGAAGTTCACGCAGTACGGCGAGCTGCCCGATGGTGAGGCTGTTCAGGCCCAGGCAGGCATGGAGAGCTACTTCGACTCCCTCGAGGCCTACCTGGTGGCCGACACCCCGCGCTGATCACGATCGGCCGTCGGGCTCAGAACGCGGTGCTCGGCAGCTCGGTGAGGTCTCCGGTGATCCCGGCGACGATGACATCGGCAACGTGTTCGGGCTGCATCCCCTGCGGCATCCGCGGCGCCGTGCCGAAGACGGCACGATCGGCAAGCCCCGTCTCGGTGTGACCGGGCCGGGCGTCGATGACACGCACTCTCGGTCGTCGAGTCTCGAGCCGAAGGGCCTTGAGCCAGGTGGAGTGGGCGGTCTTGCTGGCCGTGTAGGCCGCCATGCCGGGAAACACCTGCTCGGCCACGACCCCGCAGATCGAGGCGACGAACGGTGAGCCGCCGGCCACTGCTGAGGCACGCAGCGCGGGCAGCAGTCGGGCGATGAGGCCGGCCGGGCCGAGATGGTTCACCTGCATGAGCTGATCGGACACCTCGGGCGGCGTCTGGTCGATCGGACCGAAGGCGACGATGCCGGACGCGATGACGATCCCATCGAGCAGGGCATCAGTGTTCGCGATCGCGTCGGCGGTCTCGGCGATCGATGCCGGATCCTCGAGGTCGAGCACGTGACGCGCGCCCGCCGAGGCCGGTATGCGTGCCGCCGACTCGGGGGAGGACGACGTGCCCTCGACGACGGCGCCGGAAGCCGCGAGCCGCTCGGCGATCGCCGCACCGAGCACTCCGCTCGCCCCGACGACCACGATCCGCTGTCCCTGCACAGTCATGTCGACCCCTCACGTTGACCTGCCGCGACGCTATCCGCGATCCGTTCCGACGGCACGTCGTGGAAGGCTGAGCGGGTGAGCACCCCCGACTTCGTCGTCGCCGCCGTCGTGCTGCAGGACGACGACGGCCGGATTCTCGTGGTCCGCAAGGAGGGCACCAGCCGGTTCATGCTCCCCGGCGGCAAGATCGAGCCGGGGGAGCCGCCGGACGAGACAGCCGTGCGCGAGGCGCACGAGGAGCTCGGCGTCGAACTCGACCTCGGGCGGCTCACCTTCCTCGGTGAGTGGACCGCTCCGGCAGCGAACGAGTCCGGCCGAACCGTTCACGGCCACATCTACGAGCATCCCTGGGTTCCGGGCGTAGCCGTGCGCAACGAGATCGCGGAGGCGCAATGGGTCACGCCCACGGACCTGGCAGGGCGACATGACATCGCCCCACTCCTCCAGACCCGGGTGCTGCCGCTCTACCTCTGACAGCGGGCCATCGTCAGTTCTCTCGGAGTAGCCTCGAAGGGTGACGACCCCAGAACCCGAGCCACGTGAACCGGATCCGGTCGAGCAGGGCTTGCGCCTCCGGGCATCTGACGCCGACCGCGAGCGGGTGGCGGAGTTCCTGCGCGATGCGTATGCCGAGGGTCGACTGACAACCGACGAGTATCAGGCGCGCCTGGAGGAGAACTTCGCGGCACAGACCTACGGCGACCTCGTGCCCGTCCTGCGCGACCTGCCCGTTCCGCCGGGTGCGGTGCCCGTGCCGGGAGTCGATCTGAACCCTGCGTCGTCAGTCGAGGCGCACGCGGAGGAGCTCAACATCTTCCCCGGTCGCTCGGAGGATGACCTCGTCATCAACCCCCATGCCGGTCCGGCCAACGACACGTCGCTCGTGGCGATCTTCGGCAGCTTCGAGCGTCGGGGCACATGGACGGCCCCGGGAGAGATCGGGGCCTACTGCGTGTTCGGGAGCGGTGACATCGACTTCACCGGCGCTGCGCTGACGTCACAGGTGACCACCATCAACGCCCTGGCCCTGTTCGGCGGCCTGAAGATCTACGTGCCCTTCGGCATGGATGTGCGCAGCGAGGCCGCCGGGGTGTTCGGCGAGGTCAAGGTGGCGACCGGTCAACCGCGCGCCGGAGCACCCCAACTCATCATCAAGGGCGCCGCCATCTTCGGGGAGATCGACATCAAGCGCGTGTAGGCGTCGGCGGCTACGGCGTCCGGGCCGGCGGCCGGAGCCCCTCGTCGTGCAGTTCGAGCGCGGCCAGGGCGTCGATCACCTGCTGGTCGCCGCGGCGCCAGGCACCGGCCGGGTCGTGGCTGATGCGGGCGAGCACATGGAGCGGCTGCCGGGCCATGGCCCGCAGCGCGAAGAGGTCGAGATCCTCATTGGCGTCGATGAACCGGCGGGCGGCGGTGGCGCGGCGGATGAAGATGACCCGGATCGGCACCCAGACCACGGCGAAGGACATGATCCCGAGGACGGCCAGGGCGATCGCGAGGAACCGGGCCAGCACGGACACCGCATCGGCCGCGGTCTGGCCGGCCTCGGACAGAGCCATCGCCGCATCGCTCATCTGCCCGAAGGGAGCCGCGACGGCCTCGCCCACCAGGGGGATCCCGGCGACGGTGTCCCCGGCGGCATCGATGCTCTCCGCCAGATCCGCCCCGCGCTCGGCGACCTCGAGCCCGGGGCCGGCGAGATTCATGACGAGGTCATGGACCCGGAAGGCCGCCCAGATCCACAGGGCGCTCCACGCGACCAGCCACGCATCCCCGAGGATCTGGCGTCCGCGGCGTGCGGGCAGATCCGAGTACCAGACCATCGTGACCTCCGGCGATTTCAGGGAACCGACCCTCACACCGTAGGGTCTCGCTGGACCGCCAAGCCGCCGCCATGAGGAGCGTCGCGGCCGCGGCAGACTCTAGGAGCAGGTGTGACCCGCCGCGAGGACCTTCGCAATATCGCCATCATCGCCCACGTCGACCACGGCAAGACGACCCTCGTCGACGCCATGCTGTGGCAGTCGGGCGCCTTCCGTGCCAATCAGGACGTCGACGACCGCGTCATGGATTCGATGGACCTCGAGCGCGAGAAGGGCATCACGATCCTCGCGAAGAACACGTCGGTGAAGTACGTGGGGCCGTCGGCCCCCGAAGGTGGTGTGACGTTCAACATCATCGACACCCCCGGCCACGCTGACTTCGGCGGCGAGGTCGAGCGCGGCCTGGAGATGGTCGACGGTGTCGTCCTGCTGGTCGACGCCTCGGAGGGTCCGCTCCCGCAGACGCGCTTCGTTCTCCGCAAGGCGCTGGCCAAGCAGCTGCCCGTCGTCCTGGTGATCAACAAGGTCGACCGGCCCGACTCCCGCATCGCCGAGGTGGTCGACGAGGCCTATGAGCTGTTCCTCGACCTCGACGCAACGGACGAGCAGATCGACTTCCCGATCGTCTACACCAGCGCCAAGGCCGGGCGTGCGTCGCTCGAGCGGCCCGCGGACGGTGGCCTGCCGGTGGAGGAGGACCTCGAGCCGCTGTTCGCCACGCTGATCGAGACGGTGCCGGCACCCTCGTTCGACGAGGACAAGCCGCTGCAGGCGCACGTGACCAACCTCGACGCCTCGCCCTACCTCGGCCGTCTCGCCCTGTGCCGAGTGCACCAGGGCACCATCCGCAAGGGGCAGCAGGTCGCCTGGATGAAGCAGGACGGCTCGGTCGAGCGCGCGAAGGTCGTCGAACTGCTCATGACGGAGGCGCTGGAGCGCGTGCCGGTCGCCGAGGCCGGTCCGGGCGACATCATCGCCGTCGCAGGCATTCCGGACATCACCATCGGTGAGACCCTCGCCGATCCGGAGAACCCGGTGGCGCTGCCTGTCATCACCGTCGACGAGCCGTCCATCTCGATGACGATCGGCATCAACACCTCACCGCTGGCCGGCCGCAGCGGCGGCACCAAGCTCACCGCCAGCATGGTCAAGGCGCGTCTGGACCAGGAGCTGATCGGCAACGTGTCCATCCGTGTGGTGCCGACCGAGCGGCCGGACACCTGGGAGGTGCAGGGTCGCGGTGAGCTGCAGCTCGCCGTGCTCGTCGAGATGATGAAGCGCGAGGGATTCGAGCTCACCGTCGGCAAGCCGCAGGTCGTGACCCGAGTCATCGACGGCAAGGTCAACGAGCCGGTGGAGCGCCTCAGTGTCGACATCCCCGAGGAGTACCTCGGTGTGGTCACGCAGCTCATGGCCCTGCGCAAGGGCCGAATGGAGCAGATGATCAACCACGGCACCGGCTGGGTGCGCATGGAGTATCTGGTGCCGGCGCGCGGCATGATCGGCTTCCGCACCGAGTTCCTCACCGAGACGCGCGGCACCGGCCTGCTGCACCACGTGTTCGACCGCTACGAGCCGTGGCACGGCGACCTCCGCACCCGCCCGACGGGTTCGCTGGTCGCCGACCGATCCGGCCCCACGACTGGCTTCGCGCTGGCGAACCTGCAGGAGCGCGGAACGATGTTCGTCGGCCCCGGCACCGAGGTGTACGAGGGCATGATCGTCGGCGAGAACTCCCGTTCGGATGACATGGACGTCAATCCGACCAAGGAGAAGAAGCTCACCAACATGCGATCCTCGACCGGTGACGTGCTGGTGCCGCTCATCCCGCACAAGCAGCTCTCGCTGGAGCAGGCGCTGGAGTTCTGCCGTGAGGACGAGTGCGTCGAGATCACCCCGAACGCCGTGCGCATCCGCAAGGTTCTGCTCTCGGCGACGGATCGCGTGAAGGCCGGCCGCAAGAAGGGCTGAACCTCGAACCCGCCGTGCTGTGAGGACGCCCGCGTAGGGTGACCGGGTGAAGCGCATCGTCACGGCAGTCGCCGTCGTCCTCACGTCGACCGCTCTCGGCGCCACTGCTCTGACTCCAGCGGCCGCGACGGAACCCGCCGAATCGGTGGCGACCACGAGGGCGGGAAACGAGCTCAGCGGGCGTGTCGAGTTCGACGGCCGGGCCCTGCGTGGGGCCACGGTCGAGGCCTACGAGGTCGGCGCCCGGCCGGAGCTCACCCGCCGTATCGCACGGGACCGCACGGATGCGCTGGGCCGCTTCCGGCTGCGGGTCAAGCCGAGTCGTGACCGGCAGGTCTACCTCGTCACCGACGGGGGGCGAGGCGCCGCGCGGGATCTCGTCCTTGCCCTGGGTCTCGGGACGTCGTGGCCGGACTCCGTGACCATCAACGAACTCACCACCGTCGCCACCGGCTACTCGCTGGCGCAGTTCCTGGACCGCGGCACCGTCGCCGGCGAGGGAGTCGGGCTGGCCAACGGCATGTCGATGGTGCGCAACATCGTGGATGCGGCGTCGGGGCGGCCTGCGCGCTTCCTGCGCTCGGCTCCCAACGGGAGCGAGACCTCCACGCTCGGCACCCTCCGCACGCTGGGCGACGCCATCGCGTCGTGCCGTCGTGAGCGTGACTGCCGTGAACTGCTCGATGACACGACGACGAGCCGTCGGGGTCGGCCGAACGGAACCCTGCAGGCGATGGCGAACCTGGCGAACGACCCCCTGCTGAACACCCGATCGATCCATCGGCTCGCCGCGCGTGGCCCGTGGGGGCGGTCTGTGCGGGTTCCGGAGTCGTGGGTCATCGCGCTGCTGTTCCAGGGCACGGGTCGCCAGTTCCGTGGCCCCGGCAACTTCCTGTTCGATGCCGACGGCAGCGTCTGGATCACCAACAACTACATACCGGCGCGGGTCAAGGAACTCGTCTGCGGTGGCCGGGCGCTGCTCAAGCTCGATCCCTACTCGGCGCAGCACACCGTGCACGAGTACACCGGCGGCGGCGTCAACGGTGTCGGCTTCGGGATCGCCCAGGATGCCAAGGGCCGGATCTGGGTGTCGAACTACGGGTTCAAGGGCACCAAGTGCCCGATCGACCCGGGCTCCAACACGCTGTCCCTGTTCGGGCTCGACGGCAAGGCGCTGTCACCTGCCGGCGGCTTCACCCAGGGCGGTATCGCTCGCGGCCTGCGCAACGAGAGCGTCCGTGAGGGCGACGTCATGGCCCTCAGCTGGCCGCAGGGCATGGGGGCCGGGGCGGACGGATCCGTGTGGGTGGCCAACTGCGGCAACGACAGCGTCACGCGATACATCGACGGTGACCCGACCAGGTCGGAGAACTACTCCGGCGGCGTCGACAAGCCCTTCGGCGTCGTCGTCGATGACCGGGGGATCGCGTGGGTCACCAGCATCGGCAGCGATCAGGTCTTCGCGTACCACCCCGATGGCCGGCAGGTCGAGGGATCGCCGTTCAGTGACCGCGACATGCGGCGTCCGCTCGGCATCGCCCTGGACAGCGGCAACACGAAGTGGGTCGCCAACTCGGTGAAGATCGACCTGCCGTGCGGCCAGGCCGGCGGCGCCAGCCTGGCCGACCTCATCGAGAACGCCACGACATCGCCGTCCATCACGATGATCACCGAGGCAGGACGCACGGAGAGCTTCACCGGTGGCGGCCTGACGATCCCGTGGGGCCTGTCGACCGACGGTGACGACAACGTGTGGGTGGCTGACTTCGGCGGCAAGCGCGTCTCGGTGTTCTGCGGCAGGGACGCCACCTGCCCGGCCGGGCTCCGCACCGGCGATCCGCTCTACCGCAACGGCATCCCCTTCGACGGGCTGCAGCGCAACACCGGGGTGCAGATCGATCAGGCCGGCAACGTGTGGCTGGCCAACAACTGGAAGCCCGTCCCGGTTCAGTCCGACCCGGGCGGCAACGGGATGGTCGTGATGGTCGGCGCGGCGCCCCCGCCCGCGCAGATGGCCGGCGTCGCGCCGGCCGCTCGTTGATTGGCGCGTTCACGCCTCGCCTCGGCGAGTCGCGTGCACAACGCGCCAATCAACGGAGCAGGTGCGTTCGGAGGAAGTCGACCTCCAGACGCAGCAGGTTCTCCGCGACGACCTCCTGCGGGGTCATATGGGTGACCCCGATCAGGGGAAGCAGCGTGTGGGGCCGCCCGGCTGCGAGCAGGGCGCTGGACAGCTGCAGTGAATGGGCCGCGAGCACGTTGTCGTCGGCGAGGCCGTGGATGATCATCAGCGGGCGCTCGAGTTCTGCCGCGCGGGTCAGCAGGGACGTCCGCGCATAGGCCTCGGGCTCGCCCTCGGGAGTGCCGAGGTAGCGCTCGGTGTAGGCGGTGTCGTACAGCGCCCAGTCCGTCACCGGGGCGCCGGCGACCGCGGCATGGAACACGTCGGGTCGGTCGAGGACCGCGAGGGCGGCGAGGTAGCCGCCGAAGGACCAGCCGGTGATGCCGACCCGGTCGAGGTCCAGGTCCGGGTAGAGGTCGCTGAGGGCCACCAGAGCATCGACCTGATCCTGCAGCACCTGCGTCGCGAGATCACCGTGCACCTCGAACTCGAAGGCCGGGCCGCGTCCGGGCGTACCGGCTCCGTCCACGACGACCACCGCGAAGCCCTGATCCGCGAGCCACTGGTCAGATGCATAGGCCCCCGCCGCATGCACGACCCGGGCGTGGTGCGGTCCGCCATAGGGCGCCATG
>JAUHZW010000093.1 GCA_030425745.1 Actinomycetes bacterium | reverse complement strand
GACGTGCGGTCGAGGGAGTCGTGCCGGATGGTGAGGGTCTCCCCCACACCGCCCAGCAGCACCTCCTGATGCGCGACGAGCCCTCGCGAGCGCACCGAGTGCACATGGACCCCGTCGATCGTGGCCCCACGGGCCCCGGGCACCTCGTGCGTCGTGGCATCGGGACTGGCGGCGAGGCCTGCTCGGGCGGAGGCGATGGCCTGAGCCGTGTGGGTCGCTGTGCCCGAGGGGGCATCAACCTTGTCGGGGTGATGCATCTCGATCACCTCAACCGACTCGAAGTAGGGAGCAGCCATGGCCGCGAAGCGCATCATCAGCACCGCACCGATGCCGAAGTTCGGAGCGATCAGCACGCCGACGCCGGGCGACCCCTCACACCACGACCGGACCTGGTCAAGCCGTTCAGCCGTGAAACCGGTCGTGCCGACGACGCAGTGCACTCCACGCGAGATGCACGTCTCCAGCGTGCGCATCACAGCGTCGGGCGTGGTGAAGTCGATGACGACCTGGGCACCTGCCTCGTCGAGAGCGGTGGGTGGCACGCCGATGTCGATCGCCGCGACCAGTTGCAGGTCGGGAGCGCTCTCAACCGCGTCGACGCAGGCCTGCCCCATGCGGCCACGGGCTCCTGCCACTCCCACCTTGATCACGACGGCAACCCTACTGACCGATCAGCCGAGGGGCGCGAACGTGTGGGTCTCATCGAAGGGACCGATGACGGCGAGGGTGGCGGGGGCCGAGAGCAGGTCACGGGCCACGGAGCGCACGTCGTCAGCGGTCACGTCATCCACCTGCGCCAGCAGGGTGTCGATGGACAGCAGCGGGTCGGCGTTCAGCTCGCTCTTGGCGATGCGACTCATCCGGGCCCCGGGATCCTCCTGGCCCAGGACGGTGGCGCCCCGGACCTGCCCCTTGCCCCGGCGGATCTCGTCGTCGGACAGCCCATGGGCGGCGACGTCCTCGAGCTGCTCGAGGCAGACGTCGAGGACGGTGTTGACCTTCGAGGGCAGGCAGCCGGCGTACACGCCGAAGACCCCGTCATCGGAGTAGCCCTGGGCGTAGGAGTAGACGGAGTAGGCCAGACCGCGCTTCTCTCGCACCTCTTGGAAGAGCCGGCTGCTCATTCCACCGCCAAGTGACGTCGACAGCACCGACAGTGCGTAGCGGCGGGGGTCGGCGCGGGTGATGCCGGGGACCCCCAGCACGAGATGCGCCTGCTCGGTGGTGCGGCGTGCGACCTTCGCACCGGCCTCAGGTCGACGCGGGCGCCGCGGAGTGCGGGGCGCGGCGACGTCGGCTCCCGGATCGAGCACCGGAGCGAAGGCCCGCCGGACCATACGCACGACGGAGTCGTGGTCCAGACTGCCGGCCGCGGCGACCACCATGGACTCGGGTCGATAGCGGCGCCGGTAGAAGGAGTGGATGGTGCGTCGGGAGATGGCGCCGATGGTCTCGGCCGTGCCGAGGATGGGACGCCCGAGCGGCGTGTCGCCGAACATCGCCTCGGCGAAGACATCGTGGACGATGTCGGAGGGATCGTCGTCGTGCATGGCGATCTCCTCGAGGATCACGCCACGCTCCGCCTCCACGTCCTCGCTGCGGATGAGCGCGTCGGTGACGACGTCGCACACGACATCGATGGCCAGGGGGAGGTCCTGATCGAGCACCCGCGCGTAGAAGCAGGTGTTCTCCTTGCTGGTGAAGGCGTTGAGGTCGCCGCCGACCGCCTCGATGGCCGAGGAGATGTCCATGGCCGAACGTGCGGTGGTGCCCTTGAAGAGCAGGTGCTCGAGATAGTGCGCGGAGCCCATCTGCGCCGCGGTCTCGTCGCGCGAGCCCACATTCACCCAGACACCGAAGGCGACGGAGCGAACCCCCGGCACCTGTTCGGTGATGACCCGCAGGCCGCCGGGGAGGGTGGTCCGACGGACGAGTCCGCCGTCACCCTCCCGCAGCAGCGTGCGAGTCTGCGCCCTAGGCATCAGCGCCGGAGGTCTCCTCTTCGAGGACCGGCATCAGCGAGAGCTTGCCGCGAGAGTCGATCTCCTTGATCTCGACCTCGACCTTGGTGCCCACGGGGAGGACGTCCTCGACGTTCTCCACGCGCTTGCCGCCGTTGAGCTTCTTGACCTCGGTGATGTGCAGCAGGCCGTCCTTGCCCGGCATGAGCGAGACGAACGCCCCGAAGGTGGTCGTCTTCACGACGGTGCCCAGGTAGCGCTCGCCGACCTCGGGCATCGTCGGGTTGGCGATGGCGTTGATCGCATTGCGAGCGGCCTCCGCCGACGGACCGTCGGTGGCACCGATGTAGATGGTGCCGTCGTCCTCGATGGTGATGTCGGCGCCGGTGTCCTCCTGGATCTGGTTGATGATCTTGCCCTTCGGCCCGATCACCTCGCCGATCTTGTCGACCGGGACCGTGATGCTGATGACGCGCGGGGCCGTGGTGGCCATCTCGTCGGGAGCATCGATGGCCTCGTTCATGACCTCGAGGATCGTGAAGCGGGCATCACGCGCCTGCTTGAGCGCGCCGCCGAGCACGTCGGCCGGAATGCCGTCGAGCTTGGTGTCGAGCTGCAGGGCCGTCACGAACTCCTTGGTGCCGGCGACCTTGAAGTCCATGTCGCCGAAGGCGTCCTCAGCACCGAGGATGTCGGTGATCGCGACGTACTCCGTCTTGCCGTCGACCTCACCGGAGATGAGGCCCATGGCGATGCCCGCCACCGGAGCCTTGAGCGGCACACCGGCGTTCAGCAGGGACATGGTCGAGGCACACACCGAGCCCATCGAGGTCGAGCCGTTGGAGCCGAGAGCCTCTGACACCTGTCGGATCGCGTAGGGGAACTCCTCACGGGACGGCAGGACGGGCAGGAGCGCACGCTCCGCCAGCGCACCGTGGCCGATCTCGCGGCGCTTCGGCGAACCGACACGGCCGGTCTCACCGGTCGAGTACGGCGGGAAGTTGTAGTTGTGCATGTACCGCTTGCGGTTGTCCGGGTTCAGCGTGTCGAGCTGCTGCTCCATCCGGAGCATGTTCAGCGTCGTGACTCCCAGGATCTGGGTCTCACCGCGCTCGAACAGCGCCGAACCGTGCACGCGAGGAAGAACCTCGACCTCAGCGCCCAGCGGGCGGATGTCGGCCAGGCCACGACCGTCGATGCGGACGTGATCACGCAGCACGCGCTCGCGCACGACGTTCTTGGTGACCGAGCGGATGGCCGCCGAGATCTCCTTCTCGCGGCCCTCGAACTCGACGGCGAGCTCAGCGGTGACGACCTTCTTGATGTCGTCGAGACGGGCCTCACGCTCAGCCTTGCTGACGATCTGCATGGCCTCGCGGATGTCGGACACCGACAGGCGCTCGACCGCGTCGTAGACATCCGGCTGGTACTCGGGGAACAGCGGGTAGTCGGCGGTGGGCTTGGCTGCCTCGCCCGCGAGCTTCATCTGCGCCTCGCAGAGCGCGCGGATGAACACCTTGGAGGCGTCGAGGCCCTCGGCCACGACCTCCTCGGTCGGCGCGGTGGCGCCGCCTGCGACCAGCTCGATGGTGCGATCGGTGGCCTCGGCCTCGACCATCATGATGGCGACGTCGTCACCCGCGATGCGACCGGCGACGACCATGTCGAACACGGCCTCCTCCAGCTGCTCATGCGTGGGGAACGCGACCCACTGGCCGCGGATCAGGGCGACGCGGACGCCGCCGACCGGGCCACTGAAGGGCAGTCCGGCGATCTGGGTGGACGCGGATGCGGCGTTGATCGCCACGACGTCGTAGAGGTCGTTCGGGTTGAGGGCCATCACCGTGATGACCACCTGGACCTCATTGCGCAGGCCCTTGGTGAAGGTCGGACGCAGCGGGCGGTCGATCAGGCGGCAGGTGAGGATGGCGTCCTCGGACGGACGGCCCTCACGCCGGAAGAACGAGCCGGGGATCCGGCCCACGGAGTACATGCGCTCCTCGACATCGACCGTCAGCGGGAAGAAGTCGAAGTGGTCCTTCGGCTGCTTGCCGGCCGCGGTGGCCGAGAGCAGCATGGTCTCGTCGTCGAGGAAGACGGCGACGGCGCCGGCGGCCTGGCGAGCCAGACGGCCGGTCTCGAAGCGGATGGTGCGGGTGCCGAAGGAGCCGTTGTCGATCACGGCCTCGGCGGTAGAGATCTGGGAACCCTCCACGGGTGCCTCCTGTTTCGTGTGTGTTGAACAGGGGCGCACGCGCGGGGCGACCGGTGGCGGTCTTCGATCGAGGCCCACGGGACCCTCCACGAGGAGGCTCCCGGAGGTCACTACCGAGGACCGACGACAGGCGCACGTTGCGGCGCCCCCGGATCATCCGATGGTCACGGGTATTCGATTGTCGGGTTCAGTTGTGCCGATGCCGGCAGGGGGCCGGCTGCGGATGTGGGGCAGCGCCCCGACAGTGAGAACCGGGCCGGTCCGAGGACCGACCCGGTTCGAAGGCCTAGCGGCGCAGGCCGAGCTTCTCGATGATCGCTCGGTAGCGCTCGATGTCGGTCTTGGTCAGGTACGACAGGAGTCGACGACGCTGACCGACCAGGATCAGCAGCCCACGGCGGCTGTGGTGGTCGTGCTTGTGCTCCTTGAGGTGCTCCGTGAGGTCGGTGATCCGGCGCGTGAGGAGCGCGATCTGGACCTCGGGGCTGCCGGTGTCACCGGGCTTGGTGCCGTACTCGGCGATGATCTGCTGCTTGGTGGCGGTGTCGAGAGACATGCACGACCTTTCGTGCGCCCATGCGGGCGGTTGAGATGACACGAATCGCGGCGCCGCAGCCCCACGACCGTCTGGTGGGGCAAGGCTACCAGCCGGGGTGCGGGCCCCGGACCATCGCCTCAGGCGCCCGACAGGAGTGACCGGGACCTGTCGACGTCTGTGGCCATCTGGTCGAGCAGGCCGTCGAGGGACTCGAACGTCATCTGGCCGCGCAGCCGCTCCACGAACTCCACCCGCACTCGCAGGCCGTACAGGTCGAGGTCGTCGCGGTCGAGGACGTACGACTCGACGCGCCGCTCACGGCCGTCGAACTGGGGGTTGGTGCCGACCGAGATCGCGCAGGGGTGCCTCTCCCCCGCCACCGTGAGCCATCCGGCGTACACGCCGTCGGCCGGGATCACCGGCTCGTCATCCCACGCCAGATTGGCGGTCGGATAGCCGAGTTCCCGTCCACGGTGATCGCCGTGCACGACAGTGCCGTCGAGGGCGTACGGGCGCCCCAGGTGGTCTGCCGCCTCGGTGACGGATCCCTCGTCGAGGAGGGCTCGCACCCGGGTCGAGGACCAGCGCTCTCCGTCACCCACCAGGCCCACTCCGGTCACCGTGAATCCGAGCCGCTCCCCAGCGGACCTGAGGGTATCGACGGTGCCCCCGGCTCGGTGGCCGAAGCGGAAGTCCTCGCCGACGACCACAGCGCGCGCGCCGAGCCGATCCACGAGTTCCCGGACGATGAAGTCCTCCGGGGAGAGAGCGGACATCGCCTCGTCGAATGCCAGCACGTCGACGTCATCGGCCCCCGCCTCGAGCAGGAGTGCACGCCGGTGCTCCAGCGTGGACAGGGAGCGGGGCGCGTGATGGGGGCCCACCACGGACATCGGGTGCGGGGAGAACGTCACTGCGGTCAGGGGCAGACCGAGGGCGTCAGCCTGACGTCGTCCTTCGGCGAGCAGGGCCCGGTGCCCGCGGTGGACGCCGTCGAAGACCCCGATGCACAGCACGGCACCCGATGACGATGACGGAACAGGCACGGCAGCACTCTAGGACAGCCGCGCCAGGACCGACCGGGGCAGGCGGTCAGTCAGGCAGCGGCGTGGCCAGCACCAGGCCCAGGCACAGCGGCCCGTAGACGGGGTCGTTGGTGATTGTGACGCTCTGCAGGTCGGCCACCTCATCGATGTTCTGGCTCTCCGGCCATTCCGCCCGGTAGTTGAATGTGACGTCGATCGTGCGGCCGCCGATCCGGCACTGGCCATCGCCGAGGTTCCAGTCCCTGATCGATCGGGCACCCTGGGGCAGGTCGCGACGTTTGAGGGTCACCGATGCCGGCGTGCCGGCCGGATCCCCGCTGATGGCCAGGCCCACCGCCTCCTGATCCGGGAGGTCCACACCGCCCGTCAACCGGCCGTCGGAGACCCGGAAGCCGAACCGTTCCGTGCCCCATTCGCCGATGACGAACGGCCACGGCAGGTCCCTGGTGCTCGTCCGCACCTCGATACCCCGGCGCATGAGGGATGCGACCGTGTCCTGGACGGACCCGCTCACGTACTCGGGCGCGAACCAGAAGTCGATCGACATCCAGTCATCCGAGCAGGTGGACCCACCGAACCGTCCCTGCACGTCGATCGACTGGTGATGGCGGTTGACGTCCACGGTGCACGCACTGGGAGCAGCCTGTGCCGCGGGTGCCCCAACGACTCCCGGGATGAGCACCAGGGCGAGGGCGACGGCCCCTGCCCCGACCCCTGCTCTCACTCCGGTGCCTGCTCGGCGCATCCATCCAGACATGTCAACCACCCTCCATCGTCGCGGGCCGCATCATTCGCCCTCCGGGAGCGGAGTCACGAGCAGAAGGCCCAGGCACAGCGGTCCGTAGACCCGATCATTGGTCACGGTCACGCTCTCCAGCGTGCGCTCAGCGTCGGAGAGGAAGGTCTGCTCCTCCCACTCGCGCGCGTACGTGAACGACACATCGATCCTGCGGTCACCGATCTGGCAGTGTCCGCCCCGCAGATCATCCTCCCGGGACCAGTCAGGGTTCATCGTGCGCACACGGGGAGCAAGATCCCGGCGGTCCAAGCGTGCGCTGATCGGCACACCCACTTGCTCGCCGGCCATGGCCTGCCTGACCTCGTCATCGGAGACCAGTCCGATGCCGCCGCTGAGTCGGTTGCCGTCCATCCGGAAACCCAGCCTCTTGGTCCCCCACATCCCGGTCCAGGCGTCCCACGAGGTGCCGTCGAAGGACGGGTGCACATCGATCGCGGGCCGCGGGCCGCCCGCGGCGACATCCAGAACCAGCGTGCCACCGAGCATGCCGAGGTCGAAGTTCGAGGTGATGAGCATCCAGTCCTCGCGGCAGTCCTCGCCGCCGAAGAAGTCCTGGACACTGAGTCCTCCGCGCTCCAGGGAGACGCCGATGGTGCACGTGCCCGGCACCGCTTGCACCGCCGGCGCCGCGAGGAACGTGGCCAACGCCGCTGCCGACACCGCGACCACCCACGACGTGATGCGGGTCATGGCTTCGGCCGGGAGTTCGGCTGTCGGTCGTAGTTCGGCGAGCCCTTGGTCAGGTTGACCGTTCCCTGCCCGGTGACGGGCACGCGCATGATGTCGCTGCGACCCCTCGTGGTGCGCTGGACGTAGACGTAGCGACCATCAGCCGACCATGCCGGCTCGGAGTTGGCTCCCACGCGGGTCAGTTGTCGGCGCCCGGTGCCGTCAACGTTCATGACGTACACCTGATCCCGGCCGGACATGTCACTCACGAAGGCGATCTGCTTTCCATCGGGGCTCCAGGACGGGTAGAACTCCTTCTCTCCCCGGATTCCGGTGAGTGACCGCCTGCCGGTCCCATCGGGACGCACGACGAAGATGTCGGTGTCGAGAACGGTGTCGTCACCGATGTCGTCCCCCTGCTCGACCCCGTCACTGAAGGCGATCCACTCACCGGTAGGGCTCCAGGACGGCTGCACTCCACCCTCACTCACTTGCCGTGGCTTCGATCCATCCGAGTCCATGATCCACAGCCCAAGACCTCCGGATCGAAAAGACACGAAGACGATCTGGGAGCCGTCCGCAGAGAAGGACGGCTGACCGTCCTCGGCCTTGGCATTGCAGGTGACCTCATCCATGCCCG
>JAUHZW010000092.1 GCA_030425745.1 Actinomycetes bacterium | reverse complement strand
ATCTGCAGCCTCACGGTGCACCGCAGCGGCGGTGTCCTCACCGATCCAGGCGATGGTGCCACCATCGATCATCATGGCGGTGGCGAAAGGCGCGCTCGGGGCGTACACGACTCCTCCCATGAGGAGGATTCGTCGAGTACCGCCCCAACCATGGGCTGTCACGGAACGACCACCAGGTCATGCGGTTGCCGATTGAGGACGATCGGACCCTCGGCTCCGACTACGACGATGTCCTCGATGCGGGCGCCATGGACTCCCGCGCGGTAGAAGCCGGGCTCGACACTGAACGCCATTCCCTCGACCAGAGGCAGCTCATTGCCCTGCACGATGTACGGGGCCTCATGCGTCTCGAGACCGATGCCGTGCCCGGTGCGGTGGATGAAGAGGTCACCGAGACCCGCAGCCTCAAGATGGTCGCGTCCCACGGCATCGACCGACGCACAGGTCACCCCGGGGCGCACATGCTGCACCGACAGCTGCTGAGCGGCCTGAAGGGTGGCGTACGCGGCGGTGAACTCCTCGCCGGGATCGCCGATCGCGTACGTGCGCGTGCAGTCGCTGCGATAGCCGTCGGGCATCGTGCCGCCGATGTCGACGACCACCGCATCTCCCTCCTGCAGAACCCGATCGGACACCTCGTGATGCGGGCTGGCGCCGTTGGGGCCGCTGGCCACGATGACGAAGTCCACACGGACATGCCCCTCGGCCAGGATCCGATCGGCGATGTCCGCGCCGACCTCGCGCTCGGTGCGTCCAGCCCGCAGGAGAGACGGCACCGCTGCGTGAACACGGTCGATGGCGGCGGCCGCTGTGGTCAGCGCGTCGATCTCCGCGGCGTCCTTCACCATGCGCAGGCGATCCACGAGCGCCCCAGCCAGCCGCTGCTCCGCCTGGGGCATCGCATCACGCAGCCGGAGGACCTTCTCGGCCCACATGTGATTGTCCAGGGCCACCGACGCGACCGATCCCAGGGCCCGGGCGACCGCGGCGTAGGGATCGTCTGTCTCACCCCACGTGACGAGCGGGATACCGGCGCCTCCCGCGGGGCTCGCCGCGGCGGCCGGCTCCTCGAGGAACGGAACCACCATCTGGGTCTCGCCGGCAGCCGGGACGATCAGCAGCGTCAGACGCTCCAGCGGTACGGCGTCGTACCCGATGAGGTAGCGCAGGTCAGGGCCCGGCGACACGAGGACGGCGTCGAGACCCTCCTCCGCCGCCAGTGCACGCACCCGTTCGAGGCGCGATCGGACGATGTCGGGACTCAGGTGCGTGCCGGCCATGCTCGCGAGTCTATGTGTCCACGCCGCTCTGCGAGACTTGGCAAGTGACCGACACCGTGGCTCCCGTCCTCGCGCTGGACAGCGCCTCGCTGTACTACCGCTCGTACTATGCGCTGCCCTCATCCATGACCGCGCCGGACGGGCATCCGCACAACGCGATCCGGGGCTTCCTCACCACCATCACCCGACTTGTCGAGACCTATCGCCCACGGGCGGTGGTCGCTGCCTGGGATGCCGACTGGCGCCCGGATTGGCGGGTGGAGCTGATCGCCTCGTACAAGACGCACCGCCTCGCGGATGGCGAGCAGACGCGTGAGGTCGCCGAGGAGGAGCCGGAGGACCTCAGCCCGCAGGTCGAGGCCATCGCTGACCTGCTGGATGCTCTGGGTCTCCCGCGATGGGGCGCAGCAGGGTACGAGGCCGACGACGTGCTCGGCACCATCGCCGCCGGCCCGGAGCACACGATCGTCGTGTCCGGGGACCGTGACCTCGTCCAGCTCATCGACAGCTCCACATGGCTGCTCCTCACCGTCAACGGTGGCATGGAGAAGTGGCCACTGCTCGATGCGCACGCCGCCCGGGAGCGGTTCGGGGTCGATCCCAGCGTGTATGCCGACATGGCCGCACTGCGGGGAGACCCTTCGGACGGGCTGCCCGGGGTGGCCGGCATCGGACCCAAGACGGCCGTGTCCCTGATCACCGCCTTCGGGGACCTGGCCGGGGTGGTCACGGCCGCCGAGGCCGGGACGCCCGCACGTCCGATGACCGCTCGAATCGCCACCAAGGTGACTGACTCAGCGGACTATCTGCACCGAGCACTTCAGGTGACCCGTGTGGCGAGCGACGTTCCTCTGCCAGCCGACCTGAGCCCGCTCCCCGATGAGGTCGCCGATCCCGTGGCGCTGGATGAGCTGTCAGCCCGTTGGGGCGTGGAACGGCAGGTCGGCGATCTGCGCAGAGCTCTCGCCGCAGGACAGGCACGCTAGACCGACGACGAGTAGGCCACCACTCCGCGGTTGACGAGGTCCGCCGCGGCACGTGCGGTGTCACGGATGGGATCGCCGGGATCCACCGCAGTGCTGATCTGCCCCAGCACGTCGATCACCTGTCGCGACCACCGCACGAAGTCGCCCGCGGTGATGTCCGCGTGCGTGAGCACCTGCAGCAGCGTGGCCCCGTTGGCCCACCGGTGGACGGCATCGACCAGCCCCGGATCGGGCCGACGGGTGACCTCCAGCCCATGGTCGGACTCCAGCGCGTGGAGGTCCGACCACGTGGCCAGCAGGCGGGTCAGGGCATCGCGCACAGCCCGCGTCGGCAGTGCGGGGGACGACTCCTCGTCCAGGCCGCGGGACTCGTAGACGACGGCCGAGCAGACACCCGCCAGTTCCGCTGGGGTGAGGTCGCGCCAGGCACCGTCCAGCAGCGATTGAGCGGTGAGCAGGTCTGACTCCGTGTAGAGCCGCATGAGGAGTCGACCGGAATCCGTGACCGTGGCGGAGTCGTTCGCCGCCGACAGATAGCCGAGGGCCGTGAGCACCTCGCAGACCCGGTCGAAGCGCTTCGCAATGGAACTGGTGCGGCTCTCCACCCGCCGGGTGAGTTCGTGGGCCTGCCGCTCCGTCCGGTGGTAGCGCTCCGCCCAGCGGGCGTGCGCCTCCCGATCCGCACACCCGTGGCACGGATGTGCGCGCATCTGCCTGCGCAGATCCGCGATCTGCTCGTCCTCCGAGGCACCGGCACGTCGACGGCGTCGATCATGCGGCACGTCGGCCACCGTGTCGCGCAGTCGCGCCGCGAGGTCCTTGCGTGCACGAGTGTCCTTCGCCGAGAAGCCCTTCGGGATGCGCATGCGTCCGAAGGACTCCACCGGCTGGCTGGTGTCGGCTGCGCTGACCCGCCGGACCTGACCGTCTCCGGTGAGGACGAGGGGACGTCCTTCCTCACGCGGGGTGCGTCCTCGGCGCGAGTCCAGCACCACCGCCGGGCCGCTGCGCTTGCCCGACGGGATCCAGAAGACATCCCCCTGCTGGAGTGCCTGCCAGGACTGCTCGGCTGCCTCGCGGCGCGCCGCGGCTGCCGCGCGGTTGGCGTCCTTCTCCAGCCGGGTGATCGTGTCGCGGATCCGCGCGTACTCCGCGAAGTCGCCCAGATGGCATTCCATCGCCTCGCGGTAGCCGTCGAGCGCCTCCTCGACACGACGCAGTTCCGTCGCGAGCCCGACCACCGCACGGTCGGCCTGGAACTGGGCGAAGGAGGTCTCGAGCACCTCCCGGGCCGCGTGCCGGCCCATGCGGGAGACCAGGTTGACCGCCATGTTGTAGCTCGGCTGGAACGACGAACGCAGCGGGTAGGTGCGGGTCGAGGCGAGGCCGGCCAGCGACTGGGGGTCCAGCCCCGGCTGCCACAGCACCACGGCGTGCCCCTCGACATCGATGCCACGCCTCCCCGCGCGGCCGGTGAGCTGGGTGTACTCCCCCGGCGTGAGATCCACGTGGGTCTCGCCGTTCCACTTCACCAATCGCTCCAGCGCCACCGACTTCGCGGGCATGTTGATGCCCAGCGCGAGGGTCTCCGTGGCGAACACCACCTTCACGAGGCTGCGCTGGAACAGACCCTCGACGATCTCCTTGAAGACAGGCAGCAGGCCGGCATGATGGGCGGCAAGGCCACGTTCGAGCGCGTCCAGCCACTCGTCGAAGCCCAGGGCAGCCAGATCGTCGTCAGGCAGTTCTCGCGTCGCACCGAGCGCGTACTCACGGATCTCACGGCGCTCCTCGGGTGTGGTGAGCCGGAGTCCGGCATGGAGGCACTGGCGCACCGCCTCGTCGCACCCGGCGCGGCTGAAGAGGAAGTAGATGGCCGGCAGCAGCCCATCGCGCTCGAGGCGCTCGACCACCTCGCTGCGCCAGGGAGTCTTCGGGCCTCGGAACCGCCTGCGTTGTCCCTTGCCTCGATACCCGCGCTGGGGGTTCTGTCGGCTCTCATCCCGGGCCAGCCGGACCAGTTCGGGATTGAGGACCGTCTGATCGTCGTCGACGAAAAGGTCGTACATCCGCGACCCGGCCATGACGTGCTGCCAGAGCGGGACGGGGCGGTGCTCCTCGACGACGATCTCCGTCGACCCACGGACGGTCGAGAGCCACGCCCCGAACTCCTCCGCATTGCTCACGGTCGCCGACAGAGCCACCACGGTGGCGGTCTCCGGCAGGTGGATGATCACCTCCTCCCAGACGGCACCCCGGAACCGGTCGGCCAGGTAGTGGACCTCATCCATGACCACGTACCCGAGCCCGTGCAGTGTGCTGGACTCCGCGTAGAGCATGTTCCGCAGCACCTCCGTCGTCATGACGACGACGGGGGCCTCACCGTTGATCGTGTTGTCGCCCGTCAGGAGGCCGACCTGATCAGATCCGTGTCGGGCCACCAGATCGTTGTACTTCTGGTTGGACAGGGCCTTGATCGGAGTCGTGTAGAAGCACTTGCGGCCCTGCGTCAGGGCCAGGTGGATGGCGAACTCCCCCACCACGGTCTTCCCGGACCCCGTGGGCGCTGCCACGAGCACGCCGGATCCGCTCTCCAGGGCCTCGCAGGCCCGCCACTGGAAGTCATCGAGGTCGAATCCGTATTGACCGGCGAACGCCGAGATCTCCATGCGCTCGCGTCGGCCCCGCTCACGGGCTGCCGCGTAGCGCTCAGCCGGACTCAGCCCCGATTCGCTCACGCCTCGGGATCCAGCGGTGACATCTCGTCATCGTCATAGGAGGAGTAATCCGGCTCGGCGCCGTCGCGACGGGCGCGCCGCCGGTCGTTGAGCACACAGATGCCGACGGCGATGGCGACCAGCAGCAGGATCGGGCCCGCGAGGAGGAGCAGGTTGATGGGGTCTCCGGTCGGGGTCGCCACGGCCGCGAAAAGGACGATGCCGATGATGATCCAGCGCCACCAGCTGATCAGTCGCTTGCCGGTCAGCACCCCCGCGAAGTTCAGCAGGACCACCAGCAGCGGAAGCAGGAAGCCGACGCCGAAGACCAGGACAGTGCGGATGAAGAAGGACAGGTACCGGTCGACGGACACGATGTTCTCGACGTTCTCGGGCGTGAACCCGAGCAGCACCTCAAGACCCAGCGGCAGCACCGTGTAGGCGAGGAACACGCCTCCGAAGAACAGCGGCGTCGCCACAGCGACGAAGCCGAGCGCCCACCGCTTCTCGTGCCGGTGCAGACCGGGGGTGACGAACCGCCAGAGCTGGTAGAGCCACACCGGAGCGGACACGACGAGCCCGGCCATGGCTGAGATCTGGATCTGCAGGACGAACGGGTCCGCGACGCCGGTCAGGGCGAGAGTGACGTCGCGGCCCTCGGCCTGAGCCTCTGCGACGGCTCCCTGGAAGGGCGCGCTGAGCAGGGAGAAGAGCTGGTCGTAGTAGATCCAGCCGAGCACCATGCCGAGTCCGATGGCGATGCCGGACTTGACCAGCCGCGAGCGGAGCTCGCGCAGGTGCTCTGTGAGTGGCATGGCGGCCGCCGGTTCAGCCCCACGCTCCTTCAGCGCCACAGCGCCGGTCGGTTCGGTCAGTTCTCGCGCTGCTCGGTGGGCACCGAGTCAGGCGAGGAGGACTCCTGGGCCGGCGGCAGCGCGGCATCGGGGGCCGCTGCCTCCACCTCGGCCGTACCAGGGGCCTCGTCAGTGCTGGAGTCCGCGGCCATGCCCTTCGTCTCAGCCTTGAAGATCCGCAGGGAGCGACCCAGACCGCGTGCTGCGTCGGGCAGCCGCTTCGCGCCGAAGAGCAGCAGGATCAACGCCACGATGATGAGCCACTCCCAGCCCTTGAGATTCGGCATGTGATGTCTCCTCGTCTGTTCTCGGACAGGTCTTTCGTGCGTAAGGGTTTGCGGCCCGTTCCGGCCGGATGTCCCTAGCCTACGTGATCAGGGTACGACGACAGGGCCGACTCGGCCGCCGACCGCACCGCCTCGACCAGTGCTGGGGGCTCCACAGCCTCCCCGTGCCCCCGCAGTGACAGCACCAGCCGGACGGCCCAGTCGATCGAGTGCATCGGGACGTCGACGAGGACCCGGCCGGCCGAGTCCTCCCCCACGATCGTCGCGGCATGGACATCGGCGACCCATCGGGCCCGCGGGTGCAGCGCCAGACGAGCCGATGACGGTTCGGGACGGTCGGCGGGCGGCGCTGGCCCGCGTTCGCTCGGGGGGTCGGTCGGATCGATCCGGATGATCCGGTCCAGACGGAACGTCCGGACCGCTTCGGCCGACGCACACCAGGCCTCCACGTAGACGACGCCGTCGATCGCCTGGACCGCCTTCGGGATGATCGTCCGATCGGTCACGTCGTCACGCGAAGCTCCGGCGTAGCGGATCCTCAGCGCCGAGTCCCGAGCCAGGGCCGCCTCGATCTGCTCCGCCAGCTGCGCATCCGTGTTCGTCTCGATGGCAGGGACGGCGGAATCAGGCAGGGCACCGTCCACGGCGGCCTCCACCTTGGCTGCCGCAGTCAGGACAGCCTGGCGATCGGTCACACCCGGGATCTGCGCGAGCATGCGCAGGGACACGAGCAGCACCACCGCCTCATCGGGGGTCAGGCGCAGTGGACGATCCAGGGTCTGCGGATCCCGGACATGGATCACGCCGTCATCCCAGAAGTCGATGTCGACCAACTGGTCCGGGCCGTGACCGGGCAGGCCGGAGACCACCAGCAGCCAGAGGTCTCGCTCCAGAGCCGCTGGATCTACCCCGAAGTGCTCGGCCGCCTCGGCAACGGTGACGCCGTCGTTGGCCAGCAGCCACGGCACGAGGGCGAGGAGACGGGCGAGCCGATCTCCGGCGGACACACTCATGCCGGGCCCTCGTGGGCGGCGCGGATGTCACGGAAGGCCTGCAGGACCGCCGTGGCGGCCTCCGGCGGAGACAGGACCACCGCCTGCCCGGCCGCGGCACACACGATGGAGACGAGGTCGTCCATCGACGTGACGGCGACGTCGAACTCGTCCACCTCCCAGCCCGAGCCCGCTGGCACGGCTGCGCGGCGCAACGCCGCTCCATGGCCGGCAGCGACGCGGACTCGAGCGACGACGTTCGCAGGATCAGCCTCGACCGCACCACCATCGACGTCCTCAGCACTCCGGGCCGGGCGAGCGGTCACCCGCACGGTGCCGAGCATGCGGGAGACGCGAAAGGTCCGCTGCGCCTCCCGATCGTGATCGAAGCCGATGAGCATCCAGCGGCCCTCACGGGCGACGAGACGCCATGGGGACACCGTCCGACGAGCCGCCTCATCCGCGGCCGGCGCGCGATAGTCGAAGACCACCTGGACGCTCGCACGAATGGCGGACATCAGCGGAAGGAGTGCCGCGTCGGATGTGGTCAGCCGAACGTCACCGCGGAGGTCCGACGGACTCCACGAACTCGGATCGACCGACACGCTCTGCATCTTCCGCACGGCTGTTCCGGCCACCGGGGCGACCTGGGCGTGGCCCCAGACCTGGGCGGCCACGGCTATGGCGGACCGCTCCTCCAGTGTGAGGTCCATGGCCGGCATGGCATAGGCGTCGCGCACGATCCGATAGCCCTGCACCTCGCCGAAGTC
>JAUHZW010000091.1 GCA_030425745.1 Actinomycetes bacterium | reverse complement strand
AGGACATAGAGGAGGACGGAATCCATGATGCGCATCCTCCCACGGGGGCAGACGGCAGGATGGTGGGCATGGCGCCCCGATCTCTGCTCTCCGCCTACCTCCTGGTGGGCCTGCTCAACGCGATCGCCGTGGCGACGCAGAACTCATCGGCCGTCACGCTGACCAAGCCGCTGCTCATGCCGCTGCTGATCCTCTGGCTCGTCGCCGAGCAGCGACGACATTGGCCCGTCCCGCACCGCTGGCTGCTCGTGGGCCTCGTGTTCGCCTGGATCGGCGACCTGCTCCTCATGGGTGACGGTGACCTGTTCTTCACCCTCGGCATCGCGGCGTTCCTCGTGACCCAGGTCAGCTATCTGGTCGGCTTCACCCGCTTCCGCGGCCTGAGTTTCCGACGCGGGATCGCGGCTCCGGCGCGGCCCGCCACCGGCCTCGTCCGCCGTTACCCCGTTCTCCTGGCACCGTTCGCGCTCTACCTGATCGGACTCGTCGCCGTCGTGTGGCCGACGGCCGGCTCGCTGCGCATCCCGGTCGCGGTCTACGGCCTGGCCCTGACCGCCATGGCGGTTGCGGCCCTCAACCTCGTCGGACGGATGCCCCCGGCTCCCGCGTGGGTGGCATTCGGGGGTGCTGTGCTGTTCGTGCTGTCCGACTCGCTCATCGCCATGACGAGCCTGGGCCCGTGGGCGGAGAGCCCGTGGCTGGGGGCCACGGTGATGCTGACCTATGTGGTCGGGCAGGGCCTCATCGGCGTCGGGTTCGTGACCGGCACCCGAGCCGTCGACGACCTGCGCTCCTGACCGAGTTCTAGACGGCCTCGGCCTCGCGGATCCGCTGGCCGATCACCTGCGTGACGCCGTCGCCGCGCATCGACACGCCATACAGCGCGTCGGCGATCTCCATGGTGCGCTTCTGGTGGGTGATGACGATCAGCTGAGAACTGCTCTGCAGCTCGGCGATGATGTCGATGAGCCGGCCGAGGTTGACGTCGTCAAGGGCCGCCTCGACCTCGTCGAGCACGTAGAACGGGCTCGGCCGCGACTTGAACAGCGCGACGAGGAACGCCACGGCGGTCAGAGACCGCTCACCGCCGGAGAGCAGCGACAGGCGCTTGACCTTCTTGCCCGGGGGACGCGCCTCGACGTCGACGCCGGTGTTGAGCAGATCGTTGGGCTCGGTCAGGATCAGCCGGCCCTCGCCACCGGGGAACAGCCGACTGAAGACCCCCTCGAACTCCCGCTCGACGTCGGCGTAGGCCTCGGCGAACACCTGCTGGACCCGCTCGTCGACCTCCTTGACGATGTCGAGGAGGTCCTCGCGGCTGCGCTTGAGGTCATCGAGCTGCTCGCTGAGGAAGCGGTACCGCTCCTCCATGGCGGCGAACTCCTCGAGTGCCAGCGGATTGACCTTGCCGAGCAGGTTGAGGTCGCGCTCGGCGGCCTTCAGGCGCTTCTCCTGCTCCCCGCGGACGAACGGGTACGGCTGGGGCTCCTCAGCATCCTCGGGGACCTCGTCGCCCGGGGCCGGCGGAGTCGGCGGGACGGGCTGCTCGGGCCCGTACTCGGAGATGAGGTCGTCAGCCCCGACGCCGTACTCCTCGAGGACCTTCTCCTCGAGCTGCTCGATCCGCATGCGCTGCTCGGCACGCGCCACCTCGTCACGGTGCACCGAGTCCTTGAGCCGATCGGACTCCGCGGTGAGCTCTCGAAGGCTCGCCCGCAGGGAGGACAGCAGGGCATCGCGCTCGCGGGCCGACTTCTCCAGAGCGGTGCGCTCACGGCCGGCCACCGCGATCGACGCATCGATGCGGGACGAGACGATCCGGGTCGCGTCGAGCACCGCCTGGGCGACGACCAGCTCACGGGCCCGTCGCTCACGACGCTCGACCGCCGCCACCCGCGCCTGCCGCTCGGCCTCCGCGGCGCGCTCCAGCTGCTGGGCCCGTGCCGCCACCGCAGTGACGCGCTCCTCGGCGGTGCGCAGCGCGAGCCGGGCATCGACCTCATGTCGACGCGCAGCCGAGGCCGTCGCGTTGAGGTGCTCGCGGTTGTCGGCGCCACCATCGACCGATGGCTCCTGCGATGCGGTCTCCAGCCGTGCCTGCAGCTGGTCCATCTGCTCGCGATCGGCGTTGAGCGCCGATTCCGCTGCCTCGCGCGCAGCCGTCAGCCGCTCGGCCTCGGCGGCAGCAGCACGAGCGACCTGACCGAGCTGGCCGAGCTTCTCGGCGACCGCCGCCATCTGCGCATCGGAGTCATGGAGGCGAGCCAGCGTGGCCTCCGCGCGGCTCGCGGCCTGCTGCTGCCGGTCCTTGGCGGCGACGAGTTCGAAGCGGATCCGCTCGAGATCGCGGGTGACGGCCTCGAGCTCCGCAACGGTCTCGTCGAACGCTGCCTGGGCCTCCAGCAGACTCGGCGCACTGGTCGAGCCACCGTGGACCACCCCGGCCGCCAGGACATCGCCGTCACGCGTGACGTAGGACAGGTTCGGGTGTGTGCGCGCCAGCGCCGAGGCCTCCCGGAGGTCACCGACCAGCATCCACTGGCCGAGCAGGTGGGACACCACGGCATCGAGGCCGTCCTCGCACCGCACCAGATCGAGCAGCGACTGACCCTCGTGGGGCACGGACGGACGCACTGGTGTCGCAGCACCCGGGTCAGCGACGACGAGCGCGGCTCGCCCGGCGTCCTCATCCTTGAGCACGACGACGGCCTGCATCGCGGCGTCGATTCCGGTGACGACGACGGCATCGGCGACATCACCGAGCGCAGCGGCGACCGCGGCCTCGGCCCCGTGGTCGACGTGCAGCAGTGTGGCCAGCGTTCCCATCACGCCCGGAAGGCGATCCTCGGCGCGCACCAGACGGGCACCGGCGTCCTTGCGCTCGAGGCCGATGGCGAGGGCCTCACTGCGGGCCGTCAGCGCGGCTCGCTGCCGCTCCCCCGCAGCCTCCTCGCTGCGCAGCCGCTCGACCTCGGCGTCGGCGGCGGCGAGCGCCTCCTCGGCCTGCTCGTGCTCACGGTCCAGGCTCACCTCGCCCTCATCGAGCCCCGCCACATCGAGCTCGATCCGGGTGAACTCCTGCTGCGCAGCCTCGCCGCGCTCGCGCGCCTCAGCGATCTGCACGCCCAGTCGATCGATCTCCGCCGTGCGGGTCTCCATGCGGGAGCGGGCGGCGTTGACCTGCCCGGTCAGCCGGGCGAGACCCTCTCGCCGATCCGCTGCGGCGCGCTCGACCTCGGCGACCCGCTTCTCCTCGGCGGCAGCGGCCGCCTCCGCGGCCATCCGTGAGGCCTCCGCCTGCGAGAGCTCGTCCCGCGAGGTCTCGACGAGCCGGCCGAGGTCGAACTCCTCGGCGCGCAGCGCGCGGGCCTCCGCCTCGATCTGATCCGGATCCCGGCCGGAGTCCTCCTCCTCGGGCTCCGGCTGCAGGTGCCGAACGCGCTCGACGGCCACCTGGGTGAGGCCGTGGAACCGCTCGCGCAGGCCGTTGAGTGCGAACCACGTCTCCTGGGAGCGGGTGGCACGCGGGGCGTCGGCCGCGGCCTGCTCCTCCGCCGCAGCCTGCTGCAGGGTCAGCTCGGCGATCTGCGCCTCGACGTGCTCCTGTCGCTCGCGGAGCGCGGTCTCGTCGGCGACCTCCGCCTCCAGCGCTGCGCGCAGGCCGACGAGGTCATCGGCGAGCAGGCGCAGACGAGCGTCGCGGACCTCGGTCTGGATGACGACGGCCCGGCGCGCGACCTCGGCCTGCCGGCCCAGGGGCTTGAGCTGACGGCGCAGCTCGGTGGTGAGGTCGGTCAGGCGGGTCAGGTTGGCCTGCATCGCATCCAGCTTCCGCAGCGCCTTCTCCTTGCGCTTGCGGTGCTTCAGGACGCCCGCGGCCTCCTCGATGATGTGCCGGCGATCCTCCGGCGTGGCCTCGAGGATGGAGGTCAGCCGGTTCTGGCCGACGATGACGTGCATCTCACGGCCGATGCCGGAGTCGCTCAGCAGTTCCTGGACGTCGAGCAGGCGACACGGCTCGCCGTTGATGGAGTACTCGGACCCGCCGTTGCGGAAGAGGGTCCGGGAGATCGTCACCTCGGTGTAGTCGATCGGCAGCGCGCCGTCGGTGTTGTCGATCGTGAGCGCGACCTCGGCGCGGCCGAGCGGCGCGCGTCCGGAGGTGCCGGAGAAGATGACGTCTTCCATCTTGCCGCCGCGCAGCGACTTGGCGCCCTGCTCGCCCATGACCCAGGACAGGGCATCGACGACATTGGACTTGCCGGAGCCGTTCGGGCCGACGACACACGTCACGCCCGGCTCGAAGGCCAGCGTCGTGGCCGAGGCGAAGGACTTGAAGCCCTTCAACGTCAGGTTCTTCAGGTGCACGCCGGGACTCTACCCGCGCGAGGGGGTGCTCCCGCGCGGGGCACGCTGGCAGACCGGGCACCAGAAGCTGGATCGGTTCATGAAGGCCTCGCGGCGGATGACCGCCCCGCACCGCCGGCAGGGCTCCCCCTCTCGGCCGTAGGCCTCCAGGCTCCGGTCGAAGTAGCCGCTCTGCCCGTTCACGTTCACGTACAGCGCGTCGAAACTCGTGCCCCCCTGGGACAGCGCCTGCTCCATGACCGTGCGGACCTCCGCGAGGAGCAGCCGCACCTGCGCCGCGGTCAGCCGGCGCGCGATCCGCCGGCCATGGATCCCCGCGCGCCACAGGGCCTCGTCGGCGTAGATGTTGCCCACCCCCGAGGCGACAGTCTGGTCCAGTAGCACCCTCTTGATCTCCGAGTCCTTCGACCGGATCCGCCGCACCACCGCGTCTTCCTCGAACTCCGGATCGAGCGGATCGCGGGCGATGTGGGCGACCTCCACGGGCAGCCGCCCCCCGCGGTCATCCGGGACGAGGGCCGTGACCCGCACCCCGCCGAAGGTGCGCTGGTCGACGAACCTGAGCTCGGTGCCACCGTCGGCGAAGGTGAAGCGCACCCGAAGATGCGCCTCGTCCGGGGCGCCCGGGTCCTCCACGAGCAGCTGCCCGCTCATCCCCAGATGGGCGATCAGCGCGGACTCCGGCTCGCGGATGCCGGGTTCGACCAGCGGGAGCCACAGGTACTTGCCGCGCCGGGATGCGCATCGCAGGGTCTGCCCCCGCAGGCCCGCCGCCAGCTCCGCGACCCCGCCCTCCTGCCGACGGATGGCCCGTGGATGCAGGACGTCGACGGCGCGGATCTCGCGTCCGGACACCCATCGCTGGAGCCCGGCGCGGACGACCTCGACCTCGGGAAGCTCAGGCACCGGACCCGCGGGCACCCTGCTGCCCGGCCGTGATGCGTCCGTGGGCCGCCTCGGCCGCCAACTGCTCGGCCGCCTTCTTGGACCGCCCGGACCCCTCACCGAGGACATCGCCGTCGATCACGGCCTCGGCAAAGAACTCACGCGCGTGGTCGGGCCCCTCATGGCGGACGACGTAGACCGGCGCCCCCATGCCGGCCGCGGCGGCGGCCTCCTGCAGGGAGGTCTTCCAGTCCAGGCCGGCACCGAGCTGTGCGGCCTGCCGGATCAGCGGGATGAACAGCCCGCGGATCACGTCCTTGGCGGTGGCGATGCCGGCATGCAGGAACACGGCGCCGAACACCGCCTCCATGGTGTCCGCGAGGATCGACACCTTGTCGCGACCGCCGGTGGTCTCCTCACCACGACCGAGGTGGATGTACTGCCCCAGATCGAGGGTGCGCGCGACCTCTGCCAGCGCCTGGGCGTTGACCACCGCGGCCCGGAGCTTGGCCAGCTGGCCCTCCGGGAGGTCCGGGAAGTCGCAGTAGAGCACTTCGGTCACGACCACCCCGAGGACACTGTCGCCCAGGAACTCCAGCCGCTCGTTGTTCGGCAGCCCACCGTTCTCGTAGGCGTACGACCGGTGGGTGAGCGCGAGGGTCAGCAGGTCATCGGGCAGTTCCACGCCGAGTTCCTGCGCCAGTCCGGCGGCCTGCCTAGGCACGGGCTCCACCGATCCACGCCGCCGCGATGGCGGCCTCGAGGTCAGCCAGGGTCACGGTCGCATCGCCCTCGGCATCCGAGGAGAAGACGTCATCTCCCAGCAGGCACTCGGCACCCTCGCGAGCTGCCCGCTGCTGGACGGCGTCGGCGACCGCGATGGCGTCTGCCGGCCGCATGCCGATGCTGGACGACAGGCCCGACCCGATCAGCGGGGAGTCCGGGCGCAGCGGATCGACGACGGTGGCGCCGAACACCCGCACCAGGGCGTCATGGGCGACCACCCGCACGAGCGCGGGATCAAGCATCGCGTCCTCCCTCCGCGAGCGCCGCGGCGGCGACCGCAGGCAGGTCCATGTCGGCGGCTCGGGCGGCGAGTCGCACACACGCGCAGATCTCGGCGGCCGTGCCGGCACCGTGTCCGATCACCGTAACGCCGTCGATCCCGAGCAGCATGCCGCCCGCGAAATCCGAGGTCGCCGTCTGCTCGGCGAGGGCCCAGGCCGGGCCCGGGTCGCCGTAGGCCTCTCCCATCCGCTGGGCAGCCCACGTCACCGCTCCCTCCAGCCCCTTGAGCAGGACGTTCCCCGTGAACGCGTCGGTGACCACGACCTGCGCGGAACGGCCGAGGGCGACATCGTGCCCCTCGACAGCGCCGACGTAGCGGAACGGGAGGGTCTCGAGGAACAGATCGTGCGTGGAGCGGCGAAGACGGTCACCCTTGCCGTCCTCCCCACCGATGGTGAGCAGGCCGATGCCCGGGTCGGTCACGCCGAGGGTGCGCGCATAGGCGTGCCCGACCATCGCGAACTGTCGCAGCAGATCGGGGGTCGCCTCGGGGGCGGCACCGGCGTCGAGGAGGACGACCGGGCCGGTGAGAGACGGTACGACCACGGCAAGCGCCGGCCGGGACATCCCCGGCAGGCGGCCGAGTTCCAGGGTCGCTGCGGCCACGGCCGCACCGGTGTGCCCGACGGAGACCCACGCATCAGCGCGTCGGTCACGCACCAGGCCGGCGGCCACCGACACCGTGACGTCGTCGTGGGCGCGCAGCACGGCGAGAGGGTCCTCGTCCATCGCGACGGAACGAGTCGCGGGGACCAGTTCGATGGCGGCGTCGCCCAGGGAGGGGTCAACGCCACGTTCGGTGAGCAGGGCTCGGGCGAGGTCCGGCGGCCCGACGAGCGTCAGGCGGGGATCGCCCTCGACAGGCGAGTGGACCAGGTGGGCGACGGCATCAGCCACGACGCCCGGAGCACCATCGCCTCCGAGCAGGTCGAGGGCGACCGTCGACAAGGACTAGACGTCCAGGACGCGACGCTTGGCGTAGGTGCCGCACGTCGGGCACGCGGTGTGCGCGATGTGCTTCTCCTTGCACCGGGCGCAGGCGACCAGAGTGGGGGTGGCCGCCTTCCACTGCGAACGACGATGACGGGTGTTGGAGCGGGACATCTTCCGCTTGGGAACGGCCACGGTACTTCTCTCTTCTCATCGAAACGACCCGTCAGCGGGTCGCGGTCTGATTGTTCGCGTCTAGCTGGTTGATCGCGTCGCTCCCTGCACCGCAGTCAGGCACACAAAGCGTCCCCGATGGTACGCGAAGTCCGATCAGTCCTGCGCCGAGGGGTCGTCCGGCTCCTCCACGAGGGCGGACAGAGCCGCCCACCGGGGATCGGTCACCTCATGCTGGTGCTCCGGGTCCTCCTCCAGGCGGAAGCCGCAGGTGGGACACAGGCCCAGACAGTCGTCACTGCACAACGGGGCGAGGGGCAGGTCGAGCACGACGGCGTCGCGCAGGATGGGAAGCAGGTCGATGAGGTCGTCCTGAACCTCCGGCAGCGCATCCTCATCCTCGTCGTCTTCCTCGTCGACCACGGCGCCCCGGGCATCGGTGGCCGGGTAGCGGAACAGCCCGGCAAGGTCGACATCCTCGTGCCAGGAGACCGGGTCCAAACACCTGGAGCACACTGCAGCGATCTCCAGGTCGGCCGTGCCGCTG
>JAUHZW010000090.1 GCA_030425745.1 Actinomycetes bacterium | reverse complement strand
TCCGTGGCCCGTTAGGCTCTCGTCCCATGTCCGAGGCCGAGGTCGCCGACAGCCCGTCGTGGCTCGCGCGCGTCTACGCGCCGTTCCGGACGCTGGCGCACGAGATCGCCAAGTTCGGGATCGTCGGCGGCATGGCCTTCGTCATCGACGTCGGCCTGTTCAACCTGCTGCTCTACGGCGGGATCCTCACCGACCGACCGATCACGTCCAAGATCGTGAGCGTGGCGGCGGCCACGACCTTCGCCTACTTCGCCAACCGGTTCTGGACGTTCCGGCACCGCGGGCGCACCCACATGGGCAAGGAATACCTGCTCTTCTTCCTGCTCAACGGCGCCGCGATGGTGATCTCGGTGTCATGCCTGTGGTTCAGCCACTACGTCCTCGGTCTGGACTCGGCGCTGGCCGACAACATCAGCGCCAACGTCGTGGGCCTTGCTCTCGGGACGCTGTTCCGTTTCTGGTCCTACCGCAAGTGGGTCTTCCCGGCACTGCCGGATGACGTCAGCGCCGAGGAGCGTGCGGCCGACGAGGAGCTGGCCGAGCGCGACGCCTCCACCCCCATCTGACCTCTGCAGATGTGCACCGCTTCCCGGTGCAGTTCGTGGGAATCCGACCGGTATCGCTGGCGGAAGCCCGATCTGGGCCGCCTGCACGCACGGTGATTCCCCTCCAGCCCCATAGGAGTCAGGCCCGCTCACCCTCCGACCGGAAGCGGTCGATATCGCAGGAAACCACCGGTTCCCGGTCCAGTTCTTGAGAACTGGACCGGGAACCGGTGCAAATCTGCACAGGCCTACTCGGGCATCGGGGGCTCGATGTGCGGCGCGCCCGCGCCGCCCGCAGCGCCGGGGCCGCCCGGCACCCCTCGGCGGCGGGCGTCGTCAGCCTCGATCAGCTCGTAGACGCTGCGCTGGATGTCCTCCACATCCGGGACGTCCGCGATGGTGAGGCCCTCGTTCTCCCCTGCTGACTGGATGTCGAGCTCCCCGTAGTTGAGGATCCGGCCCATGACGGGCACCTTGAACGACACGTCGTTCACCTTCGCGAGCGGCATGTCCCGGCCCTGTCGGGTGATGATCCCCGAGCGCACGATGATGCGCCGATCGGTGAACACGTACTCCGTCGTGACCCACCGCAGGAACGGCACCAGGGCCCAGAGGATCAGGATGAGCAGCCCGGCGCCGAGGACGATCCACCGCATGACCGTCCCGCCGAACTGGGTCGTGTCGATCCAGAAGTACAGCCAGGTGACCGCGAAGACGGTGGCGATGAGGATGATGGCGGGCACGAACAGCGCCCGCCAGTGCGGCCGCGTCTCGAAGGAGATCGTCTCACCGGGAGCCAGGAGCTTCTGCGGGTAACCCATGGGGTGATCGTGCCACGGATCACCGGAGTTCAACGGCCGGATCCGGCCACGGTCCGGTCAGATCGTCGCGTGCACGACGTCTCCCGCCGTGATCGTCGTGGTGGCCTCACCGTCAGAGACCACGAGATGACCGTCGTCGTCGATGCCCGAGACCACGCCGCTCATCTGCCGGCCGCCGGGCAGGTCGACCTCCACCAGACGTCCGATCGTCGCGCAGCGGTCCCGGTAGTCGCGCTTGACCTGATCGTCGCCCGCGCGCCATTGAGCCAGGCGCGACTCCAACGCGAGCAGGAGGGCGGCGAGGAGGTCTGACCGGTCGAGCCTGCCGCCCTCCAGGAGCACCGAGGTCGCCTGCGTGATCGGCAGGTCCATGCCGCCCATGTTCACGTTGATCCCGATGCCGAGGACGACGGCCGGCCCCTCGCCACCCGCGTCCGGGACCAGAGCACTGAGGATGCCGCCGAGCTTGCGGGGGCCGTCGGACCCCCCGCACGCCGCCGCGATGGCCACGAGGTCATTCGGCCACTTCAGCTCCGCACGGACCGAACTGGCCTCTTTCAGCGCGTCACTCGCCGCGACACCGGCGACGAGCGGCAGCCAGGCGAGCCGGTCCGGCGGCACATCGCCCGGACGGACGAGCACGGAGGCCCACAGTCCGGCTCCGGGCGGGCTCACCCACGTCCTGTCCAGGCGGCCCCGGCCGGCGGTCTGCTCGTCGGCGGCCACACATGTGCCCTCATGGGCACCCTCCTGCGCCAATCGGGTGAGATCCTCATTCGTCGACCCGGTACTGGCCACGATCAGCGGAGCCGGCCACGAGGAGCGCCCGTCCAGCAGGGCCACGACCCGCTCGACCGTGAGGTCCGACGTGGGACGCTCGTCACTTACCGCAGACATGGCCACTCCGTTCGACGTCTCACCACTAAGGTACGCAAGCGAAGCCTAGGAGGAGCGATGAGCGCGGCCAGCGTCGAAGACAACACCCTTGATCCGCACACCACCGCGGGCAAGGCCGCCGAGCTAGCCCGGCGCCGAGCCGAGGCCGCCGGGGGTCGCGAGAAGGCGGTCGAGAAGCAGCACGCACGGGGCAAGAAGACGGCCATGGAGCGAGTGCTCGCCCTCCTCGACGAGGACTCGTTCCAGGCGATCGACGGACTGGTGCGTCACCGCTCGCACAACTTCGGCATGCAGAAGAGCCGCCCCTACGGCGACGGCGTCGTCACCGGCTTCGGCACGATCGACGGACGCCCGGTGTGCGTGCACGCTCAGGACTTCACCGTCTTCGGCGGCTCCCTCGGCGAGGTCGTCGGCGAGAAGATCATCAAGGTCATGGACATGGCCATGAAGATCGGCTGCCCGGTCATCGGCATCAACGACTCCGGCGGCGCCCGCATCCAGGAGGGCGTCGTCGCGCTCGCGATGTACGGCGAGATCTTCCGCCGCAACGTCGCCGCATCAGGCGTGGTCCCCCAGATCTCCCTCATCATGGGCCCGTGCGCCGGCGGCGCGGTCTACTCCCCCGCCATCACCGACTTCACGATCATGGTCGACGGCACCTCGCACATGTTCATCACCGGCCCGGACGTCATCAAGACGGTCACCGGCGAGGATGTCGGCTTCGAGGAGCTCGGCGGCGCCCGCACCCACAACAGCAAGTCGGGTGTCGCCCACTACATGGCCTCCGACGAGGAGGACGCCCTCGAGTACGTCAAGGCGCTGCTGTCCTACCTGCCGAGCAACAACCTCGAGGACGCCCCCACCTACGGCTACGAGGCCGACCTGGCGTTCACCGATGAGGACTACGAGCTCGACACCCTCATCCCGGACTCCCCCAACCAGCCGTATGACATGCATCGGGTCATCGAGCACCTGATGGACGACGGCGAGTTCCTCGAGACCCAGCCGCTCTTCGCCCCCAACATCCTGACCGGGTTCGGCCGGGTCGAGGGCCATGCGGTCGGGATCGTGGCGAACCAGCCGATGCAGTTCGCCGGCACCCTCGACATCGAGGCCTCCGAGAAGGCGGCGCGCTTCGTGCGCACGTGTGATGCCTTCAACGTTCCCGTCATCACCCTCGTCGACGTCCCGGGATTCCTGCCCGGCACCGATCAGGAGTGGGACGGCATCATCCGCCGTGGCGCGAAGCTCATCTACGCGTACGCCGAGGCGACGGTTCCGCTGGTCACCGTCATCACCCGCAAGGCCTACGGCGGTGCCTACGACGTCATGGGCTCCAAGCACCTCGGAGCCGACCTCACCGTGGCCTGGCCCACGGCCGAGATCGCGGTCATGGGCGCTCAGGGAGCGGCCAACATCCTGTACCGCAAGGAGATCGCCGAGGCGTCCGATCCCGAGGCCGAGCGCAAGCGGCTGATCGACGAGTACCAGGACACCCTCGCGAACCCGTACATCGCGGCCGAGCGCGGCTACATCGACCGTGTGATCTTCCCCCACGAGACCCGGGCCATGGTCACTCGAGCCCTGCGTGCCCTGCGAAGCAAGCGCGCCAGCCGTCCGCCGAAGAAGCACGGCAACATCCCTCTGTAGGGAGGCACTGAGCATGAGTGAGACCCCGAGTGAGGCTCCGCGACTGCGGATCGTCAGCGGCAACCCGACGCCCGATGAGGTCGGCATCGTGGTCGCGGTGCTGAACAGTCGTTCGGCCCCAGCCGCCGAACAGCCCAAGTGGAGCCTGTGGGCCCGCAAGAGCCGCATGACGCGTCCGACCCAGCGACCGGGCTACGGCGCCTGGCGGGCGTCGATGATGCCGCGCTAGTCGATGCCCCGACTGATCCTCGCTTCCCAGTCCCCTGCCCGACGACAGCTCCTGCTGAACGCAGGGGTTCAGCCGGAGATCCATGTCAGCCACGTGGACGAGGAGGCGATCGAGGCCCAGATGCCCGACGCCACACCGGGCGAACTGTGCCTCGCCCTGGCGAAGGCGAAGTCGGAGGCGGTCGCGTCCGACTACGCCGATGACCCCGAGGCGATCGTCGTCGCCTGCGACTCGGTGTTCGACGTCGACGGACGAGCCTTCAGCAAGGCCGACTCCCCCGAGCAGGTGAGGGAGCGCTGGGCCCTGATGATGGGCCGATCCGGGGTGCTGCGCACGGGACACTGGATCGTGCTGCCGTCCACCGGAGCCGAGGTCGGCGAGGTGTGCAGCACCGTTGTGCACATGGGAACCCCCACACGTCGGGAGCAGGACGCCTATCTCGCCACCGGGGAGCCCCTCCAGGTCGCGGGCGGCTTCACGATCGATGCCCTCGGCGGGGCCTTCGTCGAAGGGATCGAGGGCGATCCGTCGAATGTCGTGGGGCTGTCCCTGCCGACGCTGCGGCGCCTGCTCGCTGACCTCGGGGTGGTCTGGACCGATCTGTGGGCTACGACATAGGAACGACCAACCCCATGGACGTCCAAGTATCGATACGCTTCGCCCGCGGGATCCGCTCTCGGTCCCGCTCACGAGAGAGGGCCCACCTGACGTGCAGAAAGTCCTGATCGCCAACCGCGGCGAGATCGCCATCCGAGTCATCCGCGCCTGCAGGGACGCCGGCCTCACCTCCGTCGCCGTCTATGCCGAGCCTGACCGCGATGCCCTGCACGTGCGCATGGCCGATGAGGCCTTCGCTCTCGGTGGCAGCACCGCTGCTGAGAGCTACCTGGTGATCGACAAGGTGATCGACGCCGCGAAGCAGTCCGGCGCCGACGCGATCCACCCCGGCTACGGCTTCCTGTCCGAGAACGCCGACTTCGCGCAGGCCGTCATCGATGCCGGCATCACCTGGATCGGCCCCTCCCCCGATGCGATCCGGTCCCTCGGCGACAAGGTCTCCGCACGGCACATCGCCCAGCGCGCCGGCGCGCCGCAGGTGCCCGGCACCCCCGACCCCGTCTCCGGTGCCGATGAGGTCGTCGCCTTCGCCAAGGAGCACGGCCTGCCCGTCGCGATCAAGGCCGCCTTCGGCGGTGGCGGTCGCGGCCTGAAGGTCGCCCGCACCCTCGAGGAGATCCCCGACCTCTATGACTCCGCGGTCCGCGAGGCGGTCGCGGCCTTCGGTCGTGGCGAGTGCTTCGTCGAGCGCTACCTCGACAACCCGCGTCACGTCGAGACGCAGTGCCTGGCCGACTCCGCCGGCAACGTCGTCGTCGTGTCGACTCGTGACTGCTCCCTGCAGCGTCGCCACCAGAAGCTCGTCGAAGAGGCCCCCGCCCCCTTCCTGAGCGAGGCCCAGATCGAGCGGCTGTACGAGTCCTCCAAGGCGATCCTGAAGGAGGCCGGCTATCTCAACGCCGGCACCTGCGAGTTCCTCGTGGGCGAGGACGGCACCATCTCCTTCCTCGAGGTGAACACCCGCCTGCAGGTCGAGCACCCCGTGACCGAGGAGGTCGCCGGCATCGACCTGGTCCGCGAGCAGTTCCGCATCGCCGACGGTGGCCTCATCGACTACCCGGACCCGGCCCTGCGCGGTCACTCGATCGAGTTCCGCATCAACGGCGAGGACCCCGGCCGTGGGTTCCTGCCCGCCCCCGGATCCCTGCTGACCTGGAACCCGCCGAGCGGCCCCGGAGTGCGCGTGGACTCCGGCTTCCAGGCCGGCGATGTCATCGGCGGCAACTTCGACTCGCTGCTCGCCAAGCTGATCGTCACCGGTGCCACCCGCGAGGAGGCCATGGAGCGCTCCCGCCGGGCACTGGCCGAGTTCGAGGTCGACGGCATCGCCACAGCCCTGACGTTCCACCGCGTGGTGGTCGAGGATCCCGCCTTCGCGCCCGAGAACGGTGAGCCCTTCACGGTGCACACGCGCTGGATCGAGACCGAGTTCGACAACCAGATCCCCGCCTACTCCGGCCCGGTGGCCGAGGCCGAGGAGCCGCAGGCCCGCGAGACCGTCGTCGTCGAGGTCGGCGGCAAGCGCGTCGAGGTCAGCCTCCCGGCCGGCATGGGAAGCGCACCGTCGGCGGCAGGTTCCGCGGGTCCGAAGAAGCGCAAGGCCGGCGGCACGAAGGCCGGCGGCGGCGCCACCGGCGACTCGCTGGTCGCCCCGATGCAGGGCACGATCGTCAAGATCGAGGTGGCGGACGGTCAGGAGGTCGCCGAGGGCGACCTCGTCGTGGTCCTCGAGGCCATGAAGATGGAGCAGCCGCTCACCGCCCACAAGGCGGGCAAAGTCGCGAACATCGCCGCCGAGGTCGGGGCCACCCTCTCGGCAGGGGCCCCCATCCTCGACATCGTCGACTAGCGCTCCGATGCCTCGTCCGGCGTGGCCCCAGTGCGTGCTGAATAGGGGCCACAACGGGCGACGCATCATCTGCGCAGACCAGGTGGCGGGCGCGCTGACGTGACGTACGGTGGAGGCATGGTCCGCACTCCGCGCCCCCTGGCCCTCGTGACCGCTCTCGTGGTCGCGCTCCTGACCCTCGTCACGGCTCCGGCAGCCCACGCTGCCCCGGACGTGACCGACGCGGCCGCAGCCCTGCGCTCCGGCGACACCGTCTACTCCGACCCGGCCGCGGAGAACGCCCTCACCGGCGCCGAGATCAGCCGGCTGACCGCAGCGGCAGACGCCAGCGGGATCCCCATGTTCATCGCCGTGCTGCCCGAGTCGGCCGCCGGCGGTGGAACCGCCGACGACGTGCTGGTCGCCCTGAACTCCGAGATCGGCATGGCCGGTGTGTATGCGGTGGTCGTCGGCAGCCAGTTCCGTGCCGGCTCGACCTCCGGCAGCGCCTCCGATCTCGCGACCCAGGCCTTCCGCGCCCAGCGCGACAACGGCGTCGCCGCCGTGCTCGATGAGTTCATCGCCCTCGCCTCCGCTCGCGCTGCCGGCGCCTCCTCCACCGGGTCGAGCGGTGCCGACGGCGGAGGCGCAGCAGTGCTTGTCGTCTTCGGCGTCTTCATCCTCGGCGGGGCGATCGTGATCATCGTCCTCATCCGCCGGCAGCGTCGGATCACCGCCAAGCAGCTCGTCGCGGTGCGATCCGCGATCGATCAGGACGTCACCCAGTACGGAGAGCGGCTCGCCACCCTCGATCTGGAGGACCCTGACCTCGACGAGGCGGCCCGAGAGGACATCCAGCGCGCTCTCGACGACTATGACCGCGCCCGCACCGCTGTGCGCACCATGCGTCACCCCAACGACGCAGCCGCGGTGACCTCCGCCCTCGAGGACGGCCGCTACGCCCTGGCCTGCGCCGAGGCACGGCTGGACAACCTGCCCGTCCCGGACCGTCGACCCCCGTGCTTCGTCGATCCGCGCCACGGGCCCAGCGTGGTCGACCTGCTGTGGGCTCCGCCGGGTCTCGGCGAGCGCGACGTGCCCGTCTGCGCGGCCTGCCGCACCACCATCGAGACCGGTGGCACTCCCGCAGGCCTCGACGTCGAGACGATGGACGGCCAGCGCCGTCCCTACTACCAGGCCGGGCGGGAGTTCGGCGCCTACGCGCAGGGCTACTACTCGCCGTTCACCGGCGTGATGGGCGCTCTTCTCATGGGCACCATGCTGAGCAGCATGTGGCACGCCCCCGGCTACACCACCTCTGACATGAACACGGCAGGCATGGGCGGCGACGACTCCTTCGGTGGAGGCGGCTTCGGCGACTTCGGCGGCGGCGGGTTCGGCGGCGGCGAC
>JAUHZW010000089.1 GCA_030425745.1 Actinomycetes bacterium | reverse complement strand
CCCGAGGGCTACGACCCGCGCACACTGTCGGCCGACGTCGCCGGAGTGATCCGCAGCCTGGGCATCTCCGAGGCCGTCATCGTCGGCCACGGCTGGGGCGGGCTGGTGGCGTGGTCCACGGCCGTGCTCGAGCCGGAGGTCGTCCGCGGGATCGTCCCCGTGTCGATGCCGCACCCGCGGCGCCTGCGGCACGCCCTGCTCAACAGCGGCCGGCAGCGTGCCGCGATGCGGTACGCGATCGGCTTCCAGTGGCCGTTCGTGCCGGAGCGCTCGCTGACCGCGCACGACGGGGCGCGGGTGGAGCGGCTCATCCGGGACTGGTCCGCCGATGACTCGTGGCTGAGCGATGACGACGCGACGGCCTACCGCGCCGCCTTCCTGCGCTGGCCCACCGCCCACACGGCGGTGGAGTACCACCGCTGGGCCGTGCGCAGCGTGGCACGCCCCGATGGTCTGGCCTACATGTCGCTGATGGAGGCCCCCGTGCAGTGTCCGGTGCTGCAGGTGCACGGACTGCAGGACCCGATGGTGCTGCCGGCCAGCGTCGCTGGCAGTGACGAGTACGTGCGTGCGTCGTACACCCGACACGACCTCGCGAGTGGTCACTTCCCGCACGAGGAGCAGGCCGACGAGTTCTCGCGCCTGCTCATCGACTGGCTTCAGGGTCCTGATCTCGCGTGACGGGCGACCGGCCTCGCGACCGACTGGGACGACCCCTGCCGCGCGGCAGCGCCCCGGATCCGTCCGTCCCCCCGGTGCCCGACATCGCGGGACTCACCGATGAGGACGTGCTCGCCCTCGCGCTGTCGCTGGTGGATGACGGACTGCCCTTCCACGCGCACGAGGTGTGTGAGGAACGATGGCGCACGTGCGCGGCCGACCACCGCGGTCTGTGGCGGGCACTGGCGCAGTGGGGTGCGGCCGAGACTCATGAGGCGCGCGGCAACGACGAGGGGGCGCGGCGGTTGGCGGCGCGCGCCCTTGACGGGCTCGCGGCACGTGACACAGGCCACGTGGTCATGTGCGGGATTGACCGGGTGGTCGCCCGCTGTCGCTCATTAGCCTGACGCCATGCAGCAGCCCGTGATCGTCGTCGGTGCAGGTCTCTCGGGTCTCGCCACCGCTCTCGGGGTCGCCGTGCGCGGCGGCCGGGCCGTCGTCCTGGAGTCCAGCGACCTCGTCGGTGGTGCCGCGGCCTACTCCGGCGGCCAGGTCTGGGTCGGCGCCAACCACGTCGAGGAGCGTGACGGCATCGAGGACAGCCTCGACCTCACCGAGGCCTACGTGCGCGACCTGACCGCCGACCATCCGCACCTGCTGGACGAGCAGGCGATGCACCGGTGGATCCGCACCGCTCCGGAGGCCATGCGCTACTGGGAGGACATCGACGCCATCCGCTGGGAGATCATTCCCGAGCTCGCCGACTACCACTCGGAGGCCGCGGGAGCCTTGGGAGTGGGCCGCTACCTGACCAATGCCGTGATCGACGGCAGCACCCTCGGCGCATGGCGCCAGCGCTTGCGCGTCAGCCCGAACTTCCCGGTCGGCATGACCTACGCCGAGATGCACATCAAGGGTCGTCGTTCCTCTCTCGCGCAGAATGAGGAGGAGGACGAGATCGCCGCGCACGCGGGGGTGCCGGCCTTCGGCAAGACCGACGTCGATGCGCACCGTGTCGACGGAGCCGACCCACTCACCTTCGGCACCGGTGTGGTCGCGAGCTTCCTCGCGCGCCTGCTGCGTGAGCCCGGGGTCGAGATCCGGCTGTCGACGCGCGTCACCGAGCTGCTGACCGACGACGACGGCGCCGTGGTCGGCGTGCACGCAGAGTCCCCCGACGGAGACGTCGATCTGCACGGCCCCGTCGTCCTCGCGACGAGCACCTACGACTGGAACCCGACACTCGTCGAGGAGTTCCTCGGCCTGGGCCCGGAGGACTTCAGCAGCCTCGCGCCCACGAGCCTGCAGGGCGACGGGATCTCCATGGCGCGCAAGATCGGCGCCGACATCGCCCGCGTGCCCGCGACGCGCGTGCCGATCGTCCCCGGCTGGAACTCACGTTCGGAGACAGGCGTGTCGAACGGCCCGGAGTACGCGCTGCCGCACTGCCTCATGGTCGACCGCTCAGGGCGCAGGTTCTGCGACGACTCCTACTGGGTCACGATCGTGCGCGGTGCGCTCAACCCCGAGGACCGCCACCTGCCGTTCTTCCTCATCTGGGACGAGCAGCACCACCGCAAGTACGGACTCGGGCTCACGCCGCCCGGAGGGGAGTACCCCGAGGAGTTCGTCAAGAAGTCGCACGACCTCGTCTCCCTCGGCACGCAACTGGGCGTCGACGGTGAGGAGCTCGCGCGCACGGTCGCGGAGTTCAACGTCCACGCGGCGCGCGGAGAGGACCCGGCATTCGGGCGGGGCAGTGTCCCGTTCGTGCTGAGGTTCGCCGGCGACCCGTCGCACGAGCCGAGCCCGGTGCTCGGCCCGCTCACCGAGGCGCCGTTCTACGGGACGCGACTGAAGTTCGTCGGAACGGGCATCGGCTCCAGCGGTCTGCGTGCCGACGGCGAGGGTCACGTGCTCAACGCGTCCGGCGACGTCATTCCGGGGCTCTTCGCAGTGGGTTCAGTGGCGGCGTTGACGACGACGGGCAGCGGCTACAACAGCGGATTTGCCCTGAGCCGCGGGCTCACGGTGGCGTACCTCATCGCCTGGGAACTGGCGCCCGCGCACTGACTCGGGACGGGTTGTCAGCCGACGGTGAGGCGGCCCTTCCGAGCGTTCCATCGGGTGCGCACCAGCGCGAGGTTGGCCATGGCCGGTCCGCGCGTCACCTCACCGTCCTCGGCGAACTGCGATCCGTGTGCCGGACAGGTCCAGCCGTTCGCGGACTCGCGCACCGTCACGCCCTGATGCGTGCATGACAGATCGAGCGCCTCGTAGGTCGACGATCCGGTGCGCACCACGGCGACCGGTGCACCCTTGACGGTGCCGAGCAGCACGCGACCCCCGACCTTGCGCAGCTCCGGCACCTTGCGGACGGTCACGACGACCTTGCCGTTCTTCTTGCGCTTGATGCCGGTGGCGGCGACGGCGTCGTCGGCCAGCAGAGCCGGGCCCACACCCGCGGCGAGGGCAGCGGCACCACACATGCCGATGAGGAAGGTGCGGCGGGACGGGTCGGCAACGGAGGCATCGTCGTTCGTCATGCCTCCAGTGTCCCCTCCCACCGGATCCCCGCAACCGGGATCGTCAGTCGCGGATGCGGCACGAGCCGGTGTCGACCCGCCTGTCGCGCGGAGCGTCCAAGGCCTCCTGCAACTCGGCCGCCGTCAGCGCGTAGCCGGTCGACTCGGCCTCCTCATCGGCACCGAAGACCAGTCCGAGCACCCGTCCGTTGGGCGCCAGCAGCGGACCGCCGGAGTTGCCGGGCAGGACCACACCGCGGAATGCGTAGACCTCGCGCTCGACCCCCGCCTGTCCGTAGATGTCATCGCCCACGGCCCGCACCGTGGTGCGGATGCGCACGGGCTCGGTCCGGTAGGGGCCCGACGACGGGAACCCCGCCACGACGGCCGGATCGCCCGACCGCGCCGGCTCGGCCGCGAACCGCAGCGACGGCGAGCCGAGATCCGGCACTGACAGCAGCGCGATGTCGGTCGACGGATCGAAGTAGACGACTGCGGCCTGAAGCGCAGGATCTCCCTGCCGCACGCGCACCTGCGGTGCATCGACTCCGGCCACCACGTGAGCGTTCGTCATGACCAGACCGTCGTCCACCACGAAGCCCGAGCCCGTCACCCCGGACGCGCACTCGGGCGTCTCACCGGACACCTGGACGACGGACTCGCGGGCATCGTCGACCTTGCGCGTGATGGCAGCCGGATCGGGCGGATCGACATCCGGCCCGGTGATCTGGGCAAGACCGGAGAACACCCGCGGCACGGAGGTCTGCCCGACGATCGACCGCAGGCTCGAGAACGCGTTGCGCGCCTGTACCGGCACTACCGAGTCCAGTGCGACGAGCACGCGTGACTGGGTCACCTGCTCCGACACCGGACCGACCGGCAGGTAGGCCAGCGCACTCGCGATGATCCACACCACCGCCGCGAACGCGAACACATTCAACGCGGCACCGGCGATGTTGTCGACGAGTCGGACGGGGCGCCAGGTGATGCCGTCGCGCAGCCGGCGTCCCAGGATCGACGCCGCGAACTGCCCGATCAGCGCGGTGATGAGCACCCCGAACGCGACCGCGGCGATGAGGAGCCACTCGGTGTCGATGAATCCGTCGAGGATGCCGGGCAGGACGAAGGCTGCGGCCAGCCCGCCGCCGAGGAAGCCGACGAACGACAGCAGGCCCGCGACGAAGCCCCGGAACCAGCCGGCCAGGGCGAACAGGATCAGGGCACCGATGAGGATCCAGTCGACGATGCTCATGGCGCGCCCGCGCTCACTCGACAGCCCCCGGGTCGGAGAAGCTCTCACCGTCGAACGTGAGCGTCCGCGTCTCATCCCACGGCAGCGTCCAGCCCACCGCGTCGAACAGTCGCGAGATCAGCCCGGCGGTGAAACCCCAGACCAGCAGCCCCTGCACCTCGAAGGCGGGCCCGACAAAGCCCGACGGCGTGACGACCTGGAGCCGGTTCGCCGGATCGAGGAACTCGTCGATGCCCACGAGGTGGACGCTCTCGACCTCGGCCGGATCGCCGACCGAGACGGAGCACGGATGCTCCCACCAGCCGAGCACCGGCGTGACGACGAATGCGGAGACCGGGACCCACAGGTCCGGCAGTTCGGCGAACACCCGGACGCCCGCCGGGTCGAGGCCGGTCTCCTCCATGGCCTCGCGCAGCGCCGCGTGGACGGCGGACTCATCACCCTCGTCGATCGCCCCACCGGGCAGCGCCGGCTGACCGGCATGCGATCGCATGGTGCTCGCTCGCTGGATGATGAGGATGTCGCGGTCTGGGCCGAACAGCAGCAGCACCGCGGAATGACGCCCCTCCCCGTGCGGGGGGACGAACCGGGTCAGCTGCTCGGCCGTGACCGTCGCTACGACGTCCGCGACCGGCCGGAGCCATGCCGGCAGGTGCTGCACGGCCGTGGCGTGCACCCGGCCGATGCGGGACCACTGCTGCGTCACGCGCGCCCCGAATCGCGGACGAGTCGCTCTGCCTCGTCGGGATCGGTCGGTCCCTCACCGAACGCCGGGCACCAGCGCGCCACCGGGCAGGCGCCGCAGGCCGGGCGCTTGGCGTGGCAGCGTCGTCGTCCATGCCAGATGACCCGGTGGGACATCAGGGTCCAGTCCTTGCGCGGGAACAGTTCCATGAGGTCGCGCTCGACCTTGTCCGGATCCTTCTCCTGCGTCCACCCGAATCGCCGCGCCAGCCGCCCGAGATGGGTGTCGACCGTGATGCCGGGGATGCCGAAGGCGTCGCCGAGGACCACGTTGGCCGTCTTCCGGCCGACCCCGGGCAGCGTGACGAGGTCCTCGAGCCGGCCGGGCACCTCACCGCCGAACCGGTCGCAGATGCCCTGCCCGAGCGCCTGGAGGGTCTTGGCCTTCTGCCGGTAGAACCCGGTCGGCGCGATGAGAGCCTCGAGCTCCTCGCGGTCGGCACCGGCGTAGCCCTCGGCGTCGGGGTACCGGGCGAACAGAGCGGGGGTCACCTTGTTGACGCGCTGGTCGGTGCACTGGGCACTCAGCACCGTGGCAACGAGCAGTTCCAGCGGATCGGTGAAGTCCAGTTCGCAGTGCGCATCCGGATAGGTCTCGCCGAGGACCTTGACGATGCGCCGGGCGCGACGCTTCAGCGTCGTGGGATCTTCGGAGACACCCCTGTCGCCCTTTCCTGCCATGCCGATAGCGTATGTCGCGCAGGACCGCCCGCTGTGATGCGCCGCGGACCCGCCCGTGGACTCACCGCGACGGTGACCTGATTGTGGAGTTGATGACCGTGGACGACGCCTTCCTCCAGTCACCGCTGTTCGCCGCCCTGGATCCCGAGGGTGCCGCCGCGCTGCGTGCGTCCCTCATCCCCCGGGATATCGGGAAGGGCGAGGTGATCTTCGCCGAGGGCAAGCCGGGCGACCACATGTACGTCATCGTCGAGGGCAAGGTGAAGCTCGGTCAGACGTCGGTCGACGGCCGCGAGTCCCTGCTCGGCGTGCTGGGCCCCGGCGAGATGTTCGGCGAGTTGAGCCTGTTCGATCCGGGCCTTCGCACGTCGACCGCGACGGCCCTCACCGACTCCGTGGTGCTTGCCCTCGGTCACGATCAGCTCAAGCCCTGGCTCAGCGGACGCCCCGAGGTGGCCGCCGCGCTGCTGCAGGCTCTCGCTCGCCGCATCCGTCGCACCAATGAGGCCATGGCCGATCTCGTGTTCTCCGACGTGCCCGGTCGTGTGGCCAAGGCGCTCATGGACCTCGGCGAGAAGTTCGGGGAGGTCACCCCGGAGGGCCTCATGGTCACGCATGACATGACGCAGGAGGAGCTCGCTCAGCTGGTCGGCGCCTCCCGCGAGACGGTCAACAAGGCCCTTGCCGACTTCGCGCAGCGCGGCTGGATCCGACTGGAGTCCCGTCAGGTGCTGATCATGGACGTTGAGCGTCTGGGCCGCCGCGCCCGGTGATCTCCTGCAGGTACGCGACCTGCGCCCGCACGGTGAGCTCGGCCGCCGGCCACACCTCCCGCGGCACATCCGCGTAGACGATCTCGACGATCTCTGACGGATCGGTCACCCCGCTGTCGAACACCCCCCGCACCTCCGCCAACCGCGCTCGCCGATGGTCGAGATACGCGTCGAGCACCACAGCCGGGTCGCTGAGGACCGGCCCGTGGCCGGGCAGGATCCGCCTCAGCGCACCGTCAGAGACCACCTCGCGCAGACGCTGCAGGCTGGTCAGGTAATCCCCCAGCGATCCGTCGGGCCACGCGACCAGAGATGTGCCGCGCCCCAGCACGGTGTCGCCGGTGATGAGGGATCCGTCGTCCGCGATCACCAGACTCACACTGTCCGACGAATGCCCTGGGGTGACGACGACCCGCAGCTCACGATCACCCACCACGATGACGTCGCCCTCAGCGAGCCCCTCGTCACCCAGACGGTGCGCGGGATCGAACGCCCGAACGCCCACCCCCAGTGACTCGGCGAACTCCCGCGCGCCCTCGGAGTGGTCGAGGTGACCATGGGTGAGGACGACGCACCGGACCCGCAGGTCGCGGGACGACACGTGCTCTCGGAGCGCGTTCAGGTGCACGGGGTCGCCCGGACCGGGATCCACGACGACGACGTCATGGTCGCCGACGATCCAGGTGTTGGTGCCGTCCAGGGTCCACGGTGAGGCGTTGGGGGCGAGCACGCAGGTGGCCACCGGGGTGACCTCCCCGCCGTGCCACTCGGCCGTGGAGCCGGCCAACGGCAGGACGTGACCACTCACGGTGCCTCCATCGGGCGCCCGTCGGACTCGCGCGTGTGCGGCGCATCGACAGGCATCCGCAGGACCTCGCCGGTGCGGTCATGCACGAAGGCCCAGGTCGCACGGCCCTGCCCGTCGGGGATCCGGCGGGGCAGCAGCGGAAGCACCTCGCGCTGCGATCCGGCCAACACGGCCTCCGACGCACTCGTGAAACCGGTCAGCCATCGCAGCACGCTCTCCGTCGGGGGGAGCATCGGCATCTCGCCCGTGGCCAGCGCGCTCAACGCATCGGGTGGCCGCACCCACAGGGCCTCGTCGGCCTCCGTCGTGGTGAGTCGCGCGTCATCACCGGTGACCATGGCGGCGAAGAACCGCACGTCGTAGCGGCGAGGCTCGGACTCGGGCGTGACCCAGTGGTCGACGATGGGCAGCTCACCGGGATCGACCTGCAGGGATCCGTCGCACGTGACGGTGCCGAGCTCGATGCCGGCCTCCTCGAGGGTCTCCCGCACCGCGCAGGCATACAGCGCACGCAGTTCGCCGACGTCGGCGCTGGCCCGCAGCGCGAGCACGTCCAGATCGGCCCCGGCCAGGGTGATCGGGGTCGCGAAGTCGATGTCGTCCAGACGGCCACCGGGGAAGACATGCATCCTCGGCGCAAAGGCCATGGATGCCAC